>JAIOXO010000008.1 GCA_022396035.1 Actinomycetes bacterium
GTACTATGCCGCTTTTGGTTTTTTCCTCTGCTTTTTTAACCTTAAGCAGCAGCCTGTCTGCAAGTGGTTTGTAGTTCATGGTTACCTCCTTTAAAAAATATAAACATTTATGCAAAAGTGTAAAAAAAAATTAGCACTCTACCCTACAGACTGCTAATTTAAGATAAAAATACATCAAAAAAGATTAAAAAGCAATATATTTATTAATACAAAATAAGTCTTTAATAAAATCTTTCTAAAAATCCTTTATTTTAAAAAATCTTGGCTGGCAGAACTGGTTACAGATAAATAAAAACTATAAAATTATTGCCTGTAATCATATCAGCCTTGGGGAGCTTATGTTAAAATAAGGGGAAATAGCTTCATGCGGGAAGATTAACCGGTAAATTTGAGAAGGTTGGGATGGATAAAAAAATTTTATTGATAGGAACTCTGGATACCAAGGGAAAAGAGTTCGGGTATCTAAAAGCAAGTATAGAGGCTGCAGGGCTGCAGACCATGGTAATGGATGCAGGGGTATTGGGCCAGCCATCATTTGAGCCGGATATAGGCAGAAGTCAGGTAGCTCGGGCCGGCGGGAAAGATATAGCCAGGCTGATTGAGCAAAAAGACAGGGGAAAATCCATGGAGGCTATGATGGCGGGAGTAGTCAGCATTGCCCGAAAGCTATATGATGAAGAAAAAATTTCAGGAATAATGGGCATGGGCGGGGGCAGCGGAACCAATCTGGCCTGTGCGGCCATGAGGGCATTGCCTTTCGGGTTTCCCAAGCTGGTCATATCCACTCTGGCATCTGGCGACACTGAGCCTTTTATACAGGACAAAGATATAATGATGCTTTTTTCGGTGGCCGATATATTGGGCTTAAACCCTATTATCAGAAAGATTATATCCAATGGGGCAGCAGCTATGGCGGGGATGGTTAAAGCAAACCCGCAGGAAACTGCAGCCGGTAAGCAGCAGAAAGAAAGGGGGCCATTAATATCAGCAACCATGATGGGCACCACTACTGATTGTGTAACTTTTGCTAAAAAAATAATTGAGGATAAAAAGATGGAAATAGTGGCCTTTGCCGCTTCAACCAGCGGGGGAAGGGCTATGGAAAACCTCATTGGCGAGGGACTGGTCCAGGGAGTGTTGGATATTACCACTACCGAGATCATCAACACAGTGGCTGGAGGGATTTTCCCCGCCAGCAGCCACAGGTTTGAAACTGCAGGGCAGTTGGGGTTGCCCCAGGTACTGACCTGCGGAGCTATTGATTTTGTGAATTTCTGGACCGGCCATATACCGGCCGGGTTTGAGTCTAGAAAATTTTACCAGCACAACCCCATAGCAGTGCTGATGCGCACCAACCAGCAGGAAAATATGGAAGCAGGTCGGGTAATGGCCGAAAAATTAAATAGTTCCCGGGGACCGGTAGCATTTTTTATTCCGCTAAAGGGCTTTTCCTCCTATGATATAGAAGGCGGCCCTTTCTATGATCCGGAAGCAGATCAGGCTTTTATAAATTCACTGGAAAAAAACCTAAGGCCTGATATTAAGGTCATTAAGTGCGGCTGCCATATAAATGACAAGCAGTTTGCATCAGATATGGTAGAAGCTCTGGAAGCTATGATGAATGAATAATTTTATGATGAGAAGGAGGAATATTGAGACCGGGTAAAAAATTTAAGAGGGTAGAAATAATTGAAAGGCTAAAAAAAAGAATCGGGGACGGAGTACCGGTAATTGGCGCCGGCAGCAGTTGCGGGCTGGTGGCCAAATGTGCTGAAATCGGGGGCGCAGATTTAATTATTGTTTACAGCACCGGCATATCCAGGCTAAAGGGGTTGCCTACCAGCCATAATTTGGGCCATTCAAATTCGATGACTTTGGATATGGCTGATGAGATCCTTAATGTGGTTAAAGGCACTCCGGTTATATGCGGAATAGAGGCCTGTGATGCTTCCAGCTGGGACCTGGAGTATCTGGTTGATAAATTTATGGATGCCGGTTTTTCAGGTATTATAAATTTTCCCACCATTGGCCTGTTTGAGAACAATACCCTGTGGAGAAATATGAAGGAATCGGTAGGGCTTGGCTTCAGCCGGGAAATTGAGCTGGTAAAAATCGCCAGAAGTAAGGATATATTTACCATGGCTTATGTGTTTACTCCCCAGGAGGCTGAAGATATGGCTAATGCAGGCCTGGATTGTTTGGTACCCCATGCGGGTGGAACAGCAGGGGGGCTTCAGGGATTTGCTACAGTAGATTATAATGAGGGAGCCAGGGTAATTCAGGATATGATTTCTGCTGCCCAAAAGATAAATCCCCAAATAATATGTCTGGCCCATGGAGGACCTTTTGCCCAGCCTGAAGACACTGAACATCTTTACCGCCACACAGATGCTGCTGGATTTGTAGGAGCGTCCAGCATTGAAAGGATACCTATTGAAAATGCAGTAATAGAAGCGGTAAAGAACTTTAAGTCCTATAAGACCGGTAAATAAAGTTTTAGGTTTGACATACTGACTGTAATACAATATTTTATAAGCAAAACTATTTTGTTAATTCAATTAATTAAGCAACATGAATCCTAGAGAAATAGCTCTGAACCAGCTGTGGGGCAATAAGACACCCCGAAAGGCTGTATTTAATCCGGTGTCTTCGATTACTGTAGAACAGATGGAACAGATGGGCTCATTTTTCCCCCAGGCCCATACCCGGGCTAAAGACATGTTTGAACTTTCCCGGGCAAGCTACGAAATCCTTGAGTATGATGCCATAATGCCTTTATTTTCAGTGGTTATTGAATCCTATGCAGTGGGCTGCAAGGTAGACTGGGGGCAGCTGGATAAGATGCCTACGGTGAAGGGAAAATTATGGAGTGGCTACGGGGATATAGAGTTTGATAAAAGCTTTTTAGACAATCATGCCGTAAAAGCAGTACTGGAGTGCATATCTATGCTTAAGGAAAAATATCCCCAGGTCCTTATAGTAGGTAAGGTATTCGGGCCCTGGACCTTGAGCTATCATTTTTTTGGTATTGAAGATTTTCTTATAAAAACCATAACCGATCCCGGTGAGGTAAAGGATATACTCAATAAATTAACCGATATAACTCTCTGGTTTGCGCAAGCCCAGATAGAGGCAGGAGCAGATGCTGTTACCATTGCTGATCATGCAACCCGGGATTTATGCAGCCCCCAGTCATACCGGGATTTTTTGATTCCTGTGCACAGTTATCTGGCTAAAAATATAGAGGTTCCCACTATTCTTCATATTTGCGGAAATACCTCAGACCGCATTGAATATATATGCCAGACCGGTTTAAATTCTTTTCATTTTGAATCCAAAGTAGATGCCTGCCAGGCAGTAGACCTGGCCGGAGGCAGGATAGTCCTTATAGGTAATATCAATAATCCTCAGACACTGCTGTTTGGAACTCCCACAGATGTGGCGGAAAAAGTAGAATATGCCATAGGATGTGGTGTGGATATAATTGGGCCTGAATGTGCGGTGCCCCTAAGGACACCGCTGGAAAATCTAAAGCAAATAGCCAAAACTACCAAGAACCATAAATTAGACTCTAATTAAAGTCCTGGGTAAAAGAAAGTATGTTTTCAATATTTACATCGCCAAAGTATTTTCTAAACAAATTATAGAAATACATCTCTTCCTTATTTCTTAACCTGAACCCGTTATCCAGCTGGCGGTTTTTCTTAAAATCGGCATCACCAATATTTTCTTCAATCTTTTCAGTTAAGGAATCCTGGATTCCTGAACCCTCCCAAAATTTCTCTTTGCCCCTCCAGGCTATCTGATGGGGCAGATACCTTTCTGCTACCTTGCGTAAAACATACTTGGATATGTTTTTAGAGGGCTTAATCTTTTGGTCGGTAGGTATGGTCAGGGCAAAATCTATAAGGCTCTCATCCAACAATGGAAGCCTTACGTTTACATTATGGGCATTGGCTAGCCGGTCTACCCTCTGCAGGGCAGTGTTATGAAGGCTGTTTATAGCCTTAACCAGCCCTTTCTGTATTTTATCTGAAGACTTGTAGTCCAAGAAATAATTATATCCGCCAAAGACTTCATCTCCTCCTTCTCCGGAAAATACAATTTCTGCTTCCGATGAAATCCTGGAGGCTATCATATTGCCCAGCGAGCTTCTGACCAGGGGAGCATCAAAAGATTCCAGATGATATATGACTTCGGGTATAGTATTATAAAGATCATCCAGGTTTAACTGATGTTCAATATGTTCTGTACCCAGAGCTTTGGCTACCACCCTGGAGGCTTCAAGGTCAGGGGAGCCTTCAAAACCTACGGAAAAGGTATATACCTTATCCGTAAATTTCTGTACCAGTGCTGCTACCAGACTGGAGTCCACTCCGCCACTTAACCAGACTCCGATTTCTCCCTTATATCCATCTATTCTTTTTTTTACTGCATCCTGCAGCATACTATCCAGCTTATCTACTATTTCTTTGGTATCAGTCCGGGATAGAAAGTCATAGTCAGCTACTTCTATGCTGTCATATTTCTGGGGCCTGGAATTATTCTTCATTAAGTGGCCAGGAGGAAATTCATTTATCTGGTCTCCGTATTCCAGCAAAGACTTAATTTCTGAAGCAAAAGTGACACTCTGGTCATCATGGACATAATATAATGGTTTTATCCCTATGGTATCACGGGCCAGATAAGTATTATTATCTTCATCTGTAGCCACCAGCGAAAAAGCCCCTTGAAACTGTTTTATAACCGATGGACCCGTCTTGTTGATCAACTGGCTAATCTTTTCTGAATCCGAAAGACTGTTGCTGTTATCTGTACCATGTTTTCGAAACAGCTTATCGATATTGTAAATTCTACCGTCTATCAGCACCTGGGGGTTCTTCTGGGTGGAGTAATTGGATATCATACCCAGGCAATGGCCGTCCTGGGCCAGCAAGGTTTCTTTCCTGACACCCCGGTGGCTGATTTTCTTTAGTAGCTTTTTTACCTGTTCCTGTTGGGGCTTGTGGCCCTCTTTTTTTATTATTCCTGCTATACCGCTCATTTTTTATTATCACCCTTTTATTTTTTAGGGGTTACCCCCTATATATAGACAAAACTATGTGGCAGTTTACCAAATATAGTGGTTTATTACAATTAAGCCAGATTTTGGCCCGGTTTTGCCTTTTTGGATATTTACCCTATAATTCTTAGAAAGTATTGTTAGAGTTAAAATTACAGTTTATGGTAGAAGTAATTGATTTGAAAAATTACCAGGAGTCAGTAACCCGGTTGCTGGGCCGGCTGGATTTTAGCCGGACCCTGGAACAGGTAGATAAAATCCTTATAAAACCCAATCTCCTGGAGGATGTCCCGCCTCCCTGTACCACCCACAAAGATTGCGTGGCCGCGATTATCGAGTACATAAGAAACTGCAGGCCGGGCGCAGAGATAGCGGTAATTGAGGGCTCAGGAGGGTGCGATACGCAAAAAGCATTCAAGGCCCTGGGATATGAGCTGCTTGCAGAAAAGTACGGAATCAGGCTGATAGATGTGGACCGTTGCCAGCTGGTTAAAAAATTTAATGATAATGCCCTGGCTTACCGGCAGATATACCTTCCCCGGATACTTTTTGAAAATTATTATTTTATATCAGTTCCGGTGCTGAAAGCCCATACCATTACCCGGGTAACCTTAAGCTACAAGAATCTGGTAGGCCTGCTTGCCCAAAAACACTATGGGGGCTACTGGCATTACCGCCGAAGTGATGTTCACCGGGTAGGGGTAGAAAAAGCCATATATGATCTCAGCAATTATGTGCCTATAGACCTGGCAATAATTGATGCGGCTACAGGACAGGCAGACAGCCATCTGCGGGGAGGCAAAGCCTGCAGCCCGCCCCACCGGAAGATTGTGGGCGGGCACAGCATTCTGGAAGTGGACCAAGCCGGCTGCCGGCTTTTGGGGGTAGACCCGGAAACAGTAAAGCACCTGTCCCTTATTGAAAAAACTTTAATATAACTTACATATATTACATATACATGCTTTTTTAAGTACAGTATAATAACAGGAAATACCCTGGCGTTTATCTGAAAATAGCTGGAAAGAAAGATAATATGGCTACAGATTTTAAAAAAGTTAGTGCGGTAAAGTGTGACAGTTATCTAAAAACTGATACGGTGGAAGCTTTAAACAGGGTAGTTGGCATGGTGGGCGGGTTCAAAGACATAAGGCCGGATGACAGGGTCCTTATAAAGCCCAACCTGCTGCTGGCAGCCGGTCCGGAGAAGGCGGTAACCACACATCCCAAATTTTTAGAAGCTCTGATTGAGATCCTTGCATCATATACAGATATAAGCAGGATAACTATTGCTGATAGCCCCGGGGCAGGTATCCCTTTTAACCGGGACAACCTGGAGAAAGTGTACCGGATTACGGGGATGATGGAGGTAGCAAAAAACACAGGCTGCCTGCTTAACTTTGACACCAGTTACAGCAGCTGTACCCTGAAGGACGGAAAAGCTATTAAGAAAGTGGATATATTAAACCCGCTGCTTAAAGTGGATAAGATAATTAACCTGTGCAAGTTTAAAACCCATAACCTTACTTCTATGACCGGAGCGGTCAAAAACATGTTTGGAGCAGTGCCGGGCTATACCAAACTGGGCCATCATTTGAGGTTCACACAAATAAAAGCCTTCACCCAGATGCTGGTGGATATTGCCCAATTTTTAAAACCATCCATAAATATAATGGACGGAGTTCTGGGAATGGAAGGCGAAGGCCCGGGGGCAAGGGGCACCCCAAGGCATATAGGCCTTATTCTGGCCAGCAGAGATGCAATGGCTCTGGATGTTATAGCAGCTGGATTTATGGGTCTGAGTCCCGAAACATTTCCCCTGCTCAAACTGGAAGGCATTCCTTCCATACAGGATATTGAAGTTGCAGGTGATGTCGGTGCAGACTACAGGATAGAGGATTTCAGGCTGCCTAAAAACATTGGCCGGCAACAGCTGGTAGACAGCAGTTTTGCCAACCGGCATCTTATGCCATTGGCCAGAAACCTGTTTAATCCCTTCCCGGTGACCAACCGGGAGAAATGCACCCTCTGCGAGGTCTGCCAGGATGTCTGTCCCAACAGTGCCATCACCATAGCCAAAGGCAGGGTAAACTATGATTACAGTAAATGCATAAGGTGTTTCTGCTGCAGCGAGCTATGTCCAGAAGGAGCCATCGATATAAAATATAAATGGCTGGCTGATATCTTAATAAATAAAATAGGCTGGTCAGGAAAATCTGAAAAATAACCTAGGATTTAAAGAAAGAAAATATTTTATTTATAACCCTGCTGTCGGTAAGAATCTTGCTGGAATGAAAATTGGCCATCCAGTGAATCTCCGGCTGACCTAATTCCTTATGAAGCATTAGGGTAGACTTTCTGGAAAAGTAGAAATCAAACCTGGCATTAATCATCAGTATCTGTTGGGGATCCAGGCGGTGGGCAAAAGCTAAGGGGTCGCATAAAAAACACATTTTGGCCAAATCAGGAGAATCCGACTTTAACTTTTCGGTATCAATATCACCATTGCCGGAGGCTTTAAATTGCTTGAGAAAAGCAGGGAAATGACTATAATAGCTGTGGCATTTACTTCTGTTTATTTTTCCATGATCGGCACAGTTTCCCTTTAGTACAAACCTTAAGATTCCATTCCAGTGAATTTGTTCCCAGTGGGCACCCCCTATCAGCAGAACCCCTTTATCTATCCTGGGCTCGTGGGCCATGGTCAAAACCGATACTATACTTCCCATGCTCAGGCCGCATATATGTATTGTGGTAACCGGCCAGTTATGCATTATGTCTATAAGGCGCCTGATGTCCACCACGCATTGGTGAAAGTACTCCATGGTGTCCAGGTCATCATAATATATTAACTCCTTTCCGCTTTGAGAATCTTCGGGGGCCCGGTTAAGGTGAAGGGGTAGATTAGGAAAAGCGCAGGTGTAGCCATGGTTTACCGCCTGTTTTATAAAATGATAGTAATTATCCATCTTGTTTTTTCTGGTAGAAAAGCCATGAAGGAATATAAGCAGCCTGGAAGGCTGTTGCAGCCTATCCGGGGAATAGATCTCACAATATACCCTATCATTTAATTTGTTTCCGGTCACGTAGGGGGACCGGTATTGTAATTTGTAGGTAAAGGCATCCGGAATACCCGGAGTTGGCCTGGTCTCTTTTAGATCAAAGGTCAGCCCGCTATCCTGTTGGTTGTAATCATAAAGTTTCATAACATTATTAAATACACATACTACCAAAAAAGTGCCAGGGGCAGTATATCTTATTTTTTAGCCGGCTTAAATTTATAATAGTTTAAAAAATCCATAATTATTGATCCAGCTGCTGTACAGAGTAAAATTTCAAAACATTTATCATTTTAGCCATAGATGTTATTATAAATATGCATTTAATATTAAACAAACAATAAATAGGGGATGTTTTTATGAACAATAGCCATAATGATAATGGTGCTTTGACCACATTTTTAGGTTTTATGTTAGGCTTTGCCGCCGGGGCGGTAACTGCCATGCTGCTAACCACCAAAACCGGAGAAGAGCTGCGGTCAGATATAAGGAAGATTGCTACAGATATCCGAGATCAGGTAGAAGATAAGACAGGAAAGGCAAAAAACCTTACCAAGAAAAAGTATGAAGAGATACAGAATAACGTTATTGCCAATTATAAGAAGATAAAACAATTAACTGAAAAAGAAGTACAGTTTATTAAGAAACTGATTGCCGAACAGAAGGAAGCTACAAAATAATACCCTTTAAAAGCCCTGCCAGGCGGGGCTTTTTTCATGGTTGTAATATTAGATAGTTAATATATAATAATATCAAAATATGGCTGAAAATTAACAGGTACCATATGAATAAGAAAGTTGCTATTATAAATTACTATAAGTGCAGACCGGAGGAATGCGGATCAGTTTGTAAGGCAGTAAAGGCCTGTACTAAAAAGAGTCTGAAGCAGGAACAGGCAGGGCAACCTCCCCTGATGTGGGGTCTCTGCGGCGGCTGCTTTAAGTGTATAGGTGCCTGCCTGCGGGGGGCTATTGAAAAAAGCAAATAAGGGAGGAAAAATGACAGTAAAAAAAGACAGTTATCCTTTATTGGGTGTGGAATGTGCATCTTGCGTAAAAAAAATTGAGACAGTATTAAAGAAGCAGGATGGAATCATAGAAGCGGTGGTTAATCTGGCTACCGAGAATTTAACTATAGAATATGATGAAGACAAGATAGGCCTTGAAGAGATATCTGAAGTTATAAAAAAAATTGGCTATGAAATGATAACCTGACAGGAGGATTATTTTGCCTAAAACCTATGTAATCATCGGGGCTATAGCAGCCGGCACTTCAGCAGCAGCTAAAATAAGGAGATCCGATGAAGATGCAGAAATTTTGATCTATGATATGGATAAATATATATCCTATGGAACCTGCGGGCTCCCTTATTTTGTATCCGGTACCATAAAGCATATGTCCAGCCTGCTGGTAAACACAGTAGAAAATTTTGAAAAACGGTTTAATCTGAAGGTCTTCAGCCGGCATAAAGTAACTGCTGTAGACACGGACAAGAAAATTGTAAAAGTAAGGGAATTAAGCAGCGGCAAGGAATTTGTTCAAAACTGGGACAAGCTCATTATAACTACCGGCTCCAAGCCTGTCACTCTTAATATGCCGGGGATGGATGCTGAGAATGTCTTTGGATTAAAGACCATTGCAGACAGTCTCAGCTTAAAGAAATACATGGAAAACCTTGATAAGAAAAATCCCCATGCGGTGATAATAGGGGGTGGATTTATTGGACTGGAACTCTTAGAGGCGTTTTTAAAAAGGCAGATGAAGGTAACTATAGTGGAAAAAACAGAGCAGCTTCTGCCCATGTTTGATAAACAGATAATAGAATATCTGCATAATTATCTGGCTGACAGGGGGGTCCGGCTGCTGACTGGTGAGCAGGTGGCAGGGGTGGCCACTAAAGAAGATAAAATTATTTCTGTGGATACCGTTAGCGGCAAGAAATTGCCGGCAGACCTTGTGTTTATGGGAATAGGTACCAGGCCCGAGGTTGGTCTGGCCAAACAGGCGGGCATAGCCCTGGGAAACAGCGGAGCTGTTGCAGTGAATAAGTATATGCAGACCAATGTGGCAGATGTGTATGCAGCCGGTGACTGCTGTGAATGCCTTAATGAAATAACCGGGCAGTGGCACCCATATAATTTGGCCTCCATAGCCAACAGGCAGGGCAGGGTGGCCGGATATAATGCAGCAGGCGGAAAAGATACCTTTAATGGCAGCAATATAACCTCGATTATAAAAGTACTGGATATAGCTATAGCCAAAACTGGCATCAGCTTAAGCGAAGCAAAATCTGAGGGCATAAATGCCGGTAATATAGAGCTGCATTATCTAAACCATGCCGGTTATTACCCGGGAGCCGAGATAATGCATATGATGCTGATCTATGACCGAGACAGCGGCCGTGTGCTGGGAATGGAAGCTATTGGCAGACAGGGAGTGGACAAGAGGGCAGATGTAGTTTCTGTAGCAATAAAAAATGGTATGAAAGCTTGGGAACTGGATAATCTGGACCTGTGCTATCAGCCTGAATACGGTTCAGCCAAGGATCCGATAAATATACTGGGAATGATTGGGGATAATATCAGAAAGAAAGAAGTAGGTTTTATCGACAGCAGTGAGCTTGAGCAACTGAAAAGCCAGGGGCAGGATTTTATACTGCTGGATGTGCGTACCCCAAAGGAATACGGGAAGGAAAATATAGAGGGATCCGTAAATATTTATGTAGACCAGCTGCGGGATAATCTGGACAAATTAGACCGGAACAAGCTGATTATCATTTATTGTCTTACCGGATACCGGGCTTATATTGCTTACCGGATCCTGTACAACAGGGGTTACAGGGTGAAACTGCTGAATGGATCAATTTTAAGCTGGTATAGGAAGATTTAAGAAGGGGTTTTTAACTGATGGTGGAAATTAATGACAAAAAGGTGGCATTTATTGCCTGTGATGTTGTTTATGACGAAGTAAAGGACAGGATACCGGCGGACTGGAATGTGGTTAACCTGGAAAAAAAGCTGCATGAGAGAAGTGATGAGCTCAGGAACAGGTTGCAGCAGGAAATAAATAAATTTCAAAAACATGATGTAATAATCCTGGGTTACGGCTTATGCGGGAAAGGTGTGGAAGGCCTTACTTCGGAAAATACACACCTAGTAGTTTCCAGGTGTGATGACTGCATAGCCATGCTTCTGGGCTCCATAGAAGAGTACAAAAAACAGCATATGCAGGAACCGGGCACCTATTATCTTACCCGCGGCTATTTGGGGGATTCAGATGATTTTTCCATGGAAGGATTCCAGCAGCTCAGAGAAAAGTATGACCAGCAAACCTGGGATTGGATCAGAGGCCAGCTTTTAAAGAATTATAAAAGACTGGTATTTATAAATACCGGAAATTATAAGCCGGACTGTTACCGGGATATAGCTAAGAAGGAAGCCGGGAAACTGGGATTAAGGTTTGAAGAAATAAAGGGAAGCAACCATTATTTTAATAAGTTGGTTAAAGGTGAATTTGACAGTAATTTTTTAGTGCTTGAGCCAGGCCAGAGGTTAAGTCTGGATATGTTTCTTAATGATAATTAGAGAAATTATGAAGAAGACAATAGTTGCTATTTACGGCAGCCCCAGAAAAAGGGGTAATACAGAAAAATTAATGGATAGTTTTTTAGCCGGCACAAAGTCAGGACCGGCAGGGAATAATCTGCATATTGAAAAGGTGGCTGCAGCCAGGCTTAATATTTCTCCCTGCAGGGGTTGCAGGAACTGCAGCCGTACCGGACAGTGCATAATAGAGGATGATATGCAGGATGTATACGGTCTATTGGAGAAAGCGGATTTGGTAGCGGTGGCCAGCCCTATTTTTTTTACTACCGTTTCCGGCTATCTTAAGGCAGTAGTAGACCGGTGCCAGAGGTACTGGTCCTTAAAATATGAACTCAAGCGTCGAATAATACACAAAGAAAGGCAGGGTATATTTTTTTCCTGCGCCGGGTCAGATTCCGATTCAATTTTTGATTGTGCCAGAAAGGTGATCAGATCCTTTTTTGATGTGCTCTATATAAATTATCACTCGGATTATGTTTTTAATCAGATTGACGAGCTGGGAGATATAGACAAACACCCCCGGGCCTTAAACCAGGTCTATGAATGGGGAAAAAGCAAGCAATTTTATGATCTATTAAAGGTTGGTGAAAAATAAGATGAAAAGAATTTTTATGTTATTGGCAATAATATCCATTATGGTACTGGTAGTTGCAGGCTGCAGCAGCCAGCAGGAAACTCAGGCTGAGGCAAGTACCGGTTCCGAAGGTGGTTATAAGAATAATTTTACTCTCCTCAATCTTGAAGGTGAGGAGGTTTCATTATCGGACTATGAAGGAAAATTAGTAGTCCTTAATTTCTGGGCTACCTGGTGCCCTCCCTGTAAAGCTGAAATTCCTGATTTTATAGAAGTTTACAGCCAGTATCAGGATAAGGGGGTCCAGTTCGTGGGAGTATCTAATGAGAGCAAGAGCGAGCTGGTTCCCTTCGTTGAAGACTATGGTATAAATTACCCTATACTCATAGACGGCAGTGTAGATACTATTATGGGAGCATGGGGAATAAGAGCCATCCCTACAACTTATATTCTGGATACTGACGGGACTGTTCTGGCTGATTTTACAGGGCTGCTAACCAAGCAAAAACTAATTGATGAGATAGAAAAGCGGCTATAATGTTACAGATAAGTATAGTATCAGCATTTGTGGCGGGTATCCTGGCTTTTGTTTCTCCCTGTGTGTTGCCCCTGGTACCTGTTTATATCAGTATGATGTCTAATAAGGCAATATATAAGAATAAGAATATAAAGGTATCAGAAAGATTGTACCTGTTTATTAACAGCCTTTTATTTGTAGCCGGGTTCTCGTTGATATTTATATTATTGGGATCCACTGCTACTTTCATCGGTCAGGTCCTGAGGGAGTATTCCAGTATTATAGCTAGAGTGGGCGGAGTTTTTCTTATAATATTCGGCCTGCATTACATGGGGGTATTTAAATTAAAATTCTTGAATATTGAAAAAAGGATTGAACTGCCAACAAGCCTAAAAAGCGGATACCTTTCCTCTTTTCTAATAGGCCTGGTATTCTCTTTTGGCTGGGTACCCTGTGTGGGCTTAATATTATCAGGCATACTTCTGTTGGCCAGCCAGCTGGAAACCCTGCTTCAGGGGATAAGCCTGCTGGCTGCTTTTTCAATAGGGTTGGGTCTCCCCTTTATTTTGGCCTCAATATTTATTGGTTTCTTTTCCCGGATACTTAAAAGGCTTAACCGGCATCTAAACCTGGTATCTATAATAAGTGGTGTATTTTTAATTGCTCTGGGGATAGTTCTTGTAGCTGATGCCATGACTTTAGTAATGGGATGGGTAACCAGGGTATTTCCCTTCTTGAATAGAATTAATTTTTAACGGTTTTTATGGTATTATTTCCCAGAAATAAAAATTTATCAGAGGGAGGGCAAAGTGTCTGTTGATCCGGTGGCTTTTTATATAGGAAATCTTCAAATACGCTGGTATGGCATTATAATTGCAGTAGGCCTTTTACTGGGCATACTGGCTGCTTATATGGTAGCCAGATACCGTAACCGCAAGGAGGAAGAGATTATAAATTTTGCTCCCTTTGCGGTAATTGCTGGAATTATTGGAGCAAGAGTGCTGCATGTGGTTGTAAATTGGTCCTATTATGCTTCCAACCCCAGCTATATTTTTGCTTTCCGGAGAGGCGGATTGGCTATTCAGGGAGTTATGCTGGGGGGGCTGATAGCCCTGGCTATTTTCTGCAGGGTTAGGAAGCTAAGTTTCTGGACCTGGGCAGATATTATAGCTCCTGCCCTGGTACTGGGCCAGGCTATAGGCAGATGGGGAAATTTTTTCAATCAGGAAGCCTTTGGCTTGCCCACCGACCTGCCCTGGGCAATTTATATTGACCCTGCCTACCGTCCTGCCGCATATGCAAGTTCTGAATATTTCCATCCTACATTTTTATATGAGTCCATTGCCAACTTTATACTTTTTGGCATATTGTTACTGCTGCACCGATACTACAAGAAGAGACCCAACCGTTTACCGGACGGCTTAATCATATGTGCTTACTTGGCAATTTATGCCCTGTACCGGACCTTCATTGAGGCCTACAGGGTAGACAGTACTTATTTTGGGCCCATAAAGGTAGTGTATGTATTGAACTTTTTAGCTATTATCGCTGCCATAATAATTGCTAATTACCTGATTACCAGATTTAAGGATAAACAAAAGCAGGAATAGAAATTTATTTCTGGCTGTACAGGCAGCCGCAGTAGTTCTGGCGGTATAAGTTTATTTGCTTGGATAAAAGGATGGTTTTTTTAAAGCCATCCTTTTTTTTAAAGTCTGCTGTATAGAAATCAATATCAAAAGACCTTGCTTCAGCCTTGCCTAGGTTATTTATGGCTTCAGCATTTTTATGGGGACTTACACTTAAGGTAGTTCCATAGATGGTAAAACCAAGCTCCTTTGCTCTACGGGCAGATTCTTTTAACCTCAGCCGGAAACATCTTAGGCACCGGGCCCCACCTTCCGGTTCGTCTTCCAGGCCTTTAGCCGCTTCAAACCAGCGTTCAGGATCATATTTTCCTATAATCAGCGGTATATCATATTTCTGGCTGATAAACTTTATCCCATCCAGTCGTCTTTCATACTCTTCTTCCGGGTGAATATTGGGGTTATAATAGTAAAGAGTCAAATCATAATGGGCCGACAAAAACTGAAAGGGATGCATGGCGCATACGGCGCAGCAAGCATGCATAAGTATTGTTGGTTTGGTAGGCATCTTAATTTATCTTGTATAAATTAACTTTTTTTACTATATTAACAAGAACAAGTTATAAAGGAAATAGCCCATGGATTTAAGTTTTTTAAAGGTTGAAAGTCTGCAGGACCTGGCTTCTGACAAGGAACCCAAACCCACAGCAGGAATACCATTAGCGGTAGAGGAAACGGTGAGAAATATTCTTTCCAGCATAAGAAAGAAAGGCCAGGAAGCAATAATTGACTATGTGGGCAAGCTGGATGGATACCAGCCAAGTAAGTGGTCTGATTTAAAGGTAAACCCTTCCGAAATTGAAGAAGGTTACAAATACACTCAGCAGTATTATCCGGATTTGGTTAAAGCCATGTCAACAGCTGTAGACAATATTACTTATTACCACCGTCAACAGCTTAAAAGGGAGCCCAGTACCTGGTTTATCACCCCCGAAGAAGGAAAGAAGCTGGGACAGCTGGTTAAACCTCTGCGCCGGATAGGCATTTATGTTCCCGGAGGCAGGTACCCTTATCCTTCCTCGGTATTAATGGCGGCCATTCCGGCAAAAATTGCCGGGGTACAGGAAATGGTTGTAGCCAGTCCTCCTTCACCCGGCGGGGCGGCCAATCCGGCCTTACTGTATCTTTGCCGTAAACTGGGTATTGATGAAATTTATAAAATAGGAGGTGCCCAGGCTATTGGACTGTTTGCCTATGGATGTGAAGAGACAGCCAGGGTGGATAAGGTGGTAGGTCCGGGAAATATTTATGTAACCTGCGCCAAGAAAGAGGTATTTGGAGAGGTAGGCATAGACAGTTTGGCCGGTCCCAGTGAAGTAATCATAATTGCAGATGAAAGTGCAGACCACAGGTTTGTGGCTGCTGATTTGTTGTCCCAGGCCGAGCATGATCCCCGGGCAGTTTCCATATTACTTACAACCAGCAGAAAACTGGCAAATTCTGTGATAGATTCTCTGGGGGTTCAGATGGGGCTACTTTCCGAGTATAAGCAGAATTTGGAGACGGCCCATAGTTCACTTAAAAACAACTGTAAAGTTATATTCCACCCGGACATGGACCAACTGATACAGGCATCCAACCAGATTGGTCCGGAACATTTAGAGATAATGTGTAAAAAGCCGGAGGATATCCTTAAACAGATAAGTAATGCCGGAGCAATTTTTCTGGGGAATTATACCCCGGTTGCGGTAGGGGATTATATGGGGGGAACCAATCATATAATACCCACTTCTGCCAATGTCAGGTTTGCTTCTCCCCTGGGAGTTTATGATTTTTTAAAAAAGAGCAGTGTACTTTATTATGACCAACATATGCTGGGCAAAGAAGGAAAGTACATACAGGATTTCTCTGCATTTGAGGGACTGTATGCCCATAACCATTCAGTTAAAATAAGGTTTGAAAAGGATTGAGATGGAAATAAAAAAATGGTTAAAAGATATACCTGATTATGTACCGGGAAGGACCCTGGAAGAGATAAAGAGCAAATATAATTTAGAGCAAGTGTATAAGCTGGCATCCAATGAAAATATGGAAGGCCCCTCCCAAGAAGTTGTGGAGGCTATATGCCAGGCTGCCAGCAGGGTTAATTATTATCCTGATGCAAACTGCACCCGGCTGAGAGAAGAGTTGTCCAAAGTACTGAAGGTGGGTAAAGACAACCTTGTTGTGGGTAACGGCACCGACCAGATAATTGAGATGCTGTGTGATTGCTTTGTGGGTAATGGTGATAATATAGTTATTGCAGACCCTACTTTTTTAATTTATGAAAAAGCCAGTTTGAAATGCGGGTGCAGGGTAAAAAAAATACCCCTGATCGAGTACCGGCAGGATATACAGGGTATGGTATCTGCCATGAACAGCCATACAAAAATATTATTTTTAACCAGTCCCCATAATCCAACCGGATCCAATATCAGCAGAGAAGATTTTGAGTATGCGCTTACAGAAGCTTCCAGCCAGACCCTGGTGGTCATAGATGAAGCCTATTTTGAATATGTGCCGGAACAATTAAGGCTGGATAGTGTTAGTTACCTTGACCGTTTCCCTAATTTGGTGGTACTTAGGACCTTTTCCAAAATATTTGGGTTAGCCGGGCTGAGGGTGGGCTATGGAGTTGCGAACGAAAATATAATTTCCAGTATGAATAAAATAAGGTTACCTTTTAATGTAAATTCGCTGGGCCAGGCGGCAGCCATAGCTGCATTGAGAAACTGGGAATCCATAAGCAGCGTAAGAGAACGGGTAGACAAGGAGAAAAACAAGTTTTATAAAAGGCTGGGCCAGAATAAAATAAGATATATAGAATCCTGCGCAAATTTTTTACTGATTGAAACTGGCAGCCAGACTTCACAGATTATAGAAGATCTGCTTGGCAAGGGGTTTATAGTAAGGCCGGGTTATAATTTAGGAGTTGACGGCTACCTAAGAGTAACCATATCGGTTCCCGATATAAATGATAAATTTTTAGATCAATTTATTAAAATATATAAAAAATATAATAATCAATAAACAAGGTGGTGGATATGGAAACCGTTTTAACTGGAAATAAGTGTGAGGTTAAATTTGGGTTGGATTTGCCTACGATAATAATTGCTGAAAGAATAAACCCTACAGGTAGAAAAGCATTAGCCCAGCAGTTAAAAGAAGGCAAGCTGGATATGGTAAAAGAGGATGCCAGACAACAAACAGAAGCGGGGGCAGAGGTTATAGATATCAATGTGGGAGCGGTAGGAGTGGATGAAGTTGAGCTTCTTCCCAAAGCGGTAAAGGCAGTTATGGAAGTAACTGACCGGCCTGTATGCATTGATTCTTCAAATCCCCAGGCCCTTAAGGCAGCCCTGGAGGTATGTCCTTATAAGCTGCTCATAAACTCGGTAACCGGAGAAGAAAAATCCATGGAGGAAATATTACCGGTAGTAAAAGAAAGCGGCAGTGCCGTAGTTTGCCTTACCTGTGACGAGAAAGGTATACCAAAGGATACGGAAACCAGATTCAATATAGCAAAGCGGATACTGGAAAAGGCAGAGTCATTAAAGATACCCAGGGAAAACCTGGTTTTTGATTGTCTGGTTATGACCAATTCTACTGACTCAAATTCAGCCAGAATAACTTTGGAAACTATGAGAAAGGTAACCAGAGAGTTTGGGGTTTCAACTACCATGGGCGCTTCCAATATAAGTTACGGGATGCCCAACCGGAACCTGTTAAATATTCATTTTATAACCATGTCCATCCTGAACGGCCTTTGTGCTCCTATTGCGGATCCTTTAACAGAAGGCTTGAAAACAGCAATGAAAGCTGCGGATTTTCTGTCGGGAAGGGATCCCTATGGCATGAATTACATAGCTGATTATAGAAAATAGCTTCATTTTGGTATATAATCTTTTAGTAATTACTATTCTTTATAAAGGAGACCAAAATGGCCAAGGTTACTCTGAAAAACCTAACCAAGAAATTCGATGATGTAGTTGCAGTCAACGAAATGAATACAATGGTTGAAGATCAGGAGTTTGTGGTTCTGGTAGGACCTTCTGGATGTGGGAAGACTACCACTCTCCGCATGGTAGCGGGACTGGAGGAAATAACGGGAGGGGAAATATATATCGGAGACAGATTGGTCAACGATGTCCCTCCCAAAGACCGGGACATCGCCATGGTTTTCCAGAATTATGCTCTTTATCCCCATATGAATGTTTATGACAACATGGCCTTTGGGCTAAAACTGAGGAAAACCCCCAAGGCTGAAATAGTCCGGAGAGTTCAGGAGGCAGCAAATATTTTAAAAATAGAGGAGCTGCTTAAAAGAAAGCCCAAGCAACTATCTGGAGGCCAAAGGCAGAGGGTTGCTCTGGGAAGAGCAATAGTAAGGAATCCCAAGGTGTTTTTAATGGATGAGCCCCTGTCTAACCTGGATGCCAAATTAAGGGTTCAGATGAGAACAGAGATTGCCAAGCTTCACCAGAGACTCAGTGCCACCATCATATATGTAACTCACGATCAAACTGAAGCCATGACTATGGCTGACAAGATTATTATCATGAAGGATGGCCTGGTACATCAGATAGGTCCTCCACAGGAGGTATATGATCATCCCAACAATATGTTTGTTGCTGGATTTATTGGAAGTCCTGCTATGAATTTTGTAGATGTAAAGGTGACCGATGATTTAAAATTATTCAATAAGAATTTTACTCTGGATACTTCTGAAAAAATAAAGAAGGTCATAAAGAATAATGATCTGGTAGGAAAAGATGTGGTTTTAGGTATAAGACCTGAAGATCTTGAAGACAG
This sequence comes from Actinomycetes bacterium, assembly GCA_022396035.1. Lineage (NCBI taxonomy): Bacteria > Bacillati > Actinomycetota > Actinomycetes > Actinomycetes bacterium. The sequence continues at coordinate 19,252 of JAIOXO010000008.1, forward strand.
TAACTTTATTTCGGAAGCCGGAGAGGGCAACACCCTGATATCCAGGGTGGAAGTTACGGAGCCCATGGGCGCAGAGATCTATGTATATATAGATATTGAAGGGGTATTGATGACTGCCAGGGTATCCCCCAGGTCAAAAGTGAAAGATGGAGAAGATATAAAGTTGTTTGTGGAGATGAACCAGGTACATTTGTTTGATAGAAAGACTGAAGCAGCATATATATAATAGAATAAAATAGCCAAATGGAAAGTAAAGCACAATATTTTAATATATTGTGCTTTACTATATTTTAAGTAAAATAATTATATGAGCCTTAAATATGATGTAATAATTTCAGGGGCCGGACCTTCTGGAAGTTTGCTTGCCTTCCTGCTGTCTTCAATCAATATTAAAACCCTGGTGCTGGAGAAAAAATCTTTCCCACGTCCCAAGATCTGTGCCGGGGGTCTGCAGCACAGGGCTGCAAGATTATTGCCCTTTAGTATTGACCCGGTGGTTGAAAAGATAATTTACGGCGTTTACTTTTCCTATAGATCCAAGCATATCTTTGATAGAACTTACCATGTTCCACTGATATATATGCTGGACCGGGCAAAATTCGACCAATTTTTGGCAGAAAAAGCCAGGCAGGCAGGAAGTGATTACCACTATGAATGTCCGGCTACAGATTACGAAGTAAGCAATAATTATATTACAGTAAAAACCCCGAAAAAAGTTTTTACCAGCAGGCTGCTGGTGGGAGCTGATGGCGCAAGAGGTATGGTACATAGAAAATTAGTGTCCAATAAACAGCTGTTTAAGATAATCGGCTACGAGTTTGAGCTAGGCAGAAATAAGGTGAACGGCCATCTGAACCTAAACAGGAATATTGCCATTGATATTGGAGGAGTAAAAGGGGGTTATGCGTGGGTATTTCCAAAAAACAAGAATTTATCCATAGGTATTGGAGGGCCACATTATGATGCCAGGCACATAAAAAAATATTTTAAGAAGTTTCTTTCCCGATACGTCTTGTTTGAAGACATTATTAGCGATGTCAAAATTTATGGCCAATGCATACCAGTTAGAAAAGCAGATACGCCTATTTGTGATTACCGGGTGCTGGCCATAGGGGATGCTGCCGGGCTGGGAGATGCATTTACCGGCGAAGGACTCTTCAATTGTTTTAAGAGTGCTCTTTTAGCCAGTGAAAGCATAAACAGGGCTTTGACCCAGGGAAATTTTACTTTTGAAGACTATGGCAGAAAAATTGCTGATATAGTTTATGAAGATATAAGGATCTCCATGCTGTTTTCCAAGCTTTTTTTCCTATTTCCCTTTCTAATATATAATATACTCAAAAAAAATGATAAGATATTTGACGTATGCTGCCAGGTACTCCGGGGAGATAAAAGTTATAAACATCTGGCACAAAAATTAAAAATTTTTAAATACTGAGAGGTTGTTTTTAGATATTTTGGAAAGGAAAAGTTATGGATGATAAAAATACCGAAACTACCATTATCCAGATTTCGGACCTGCATGTAGGAGAATCTCAATTTGTTCCCAGTCTTCTAACCAGGGCTATTGACGAGATAAATGAAGTAGACCCTGACATGGTGATAATTACCGGGGACCTTACCGGCAATGGCTTTAGAAGAGAGTATGACACAGTTAAAAACTACCTGGCACCCATAAAATGCGCCAATATAATAATACAGCCCGGCAACCATGATTCCAGGAATGTTGGCTATATGCATTTTGAGGATATATATGGGGAAAGGTACTTAAGTTTCAGAGATAGGGGAGTAACTGTGGTAGCTGCTGATTCCAGTGAACCGGATTTGGATAATGGACAGATAGGAAGAGAATATTATAAGTTTATAAGAAATGAATTCAGTAAATGCCAGCAAAAGGAATATAAAATTTTCAGCATGCACCATCATCTCATACCTATACCCAAGACCGGAAGGGAAAGGAATATCGTAACTGATGCCGGAGATGTTCTAGAGGTTTTGGCTGAATGCGAGGTTGACCTGGTACTTTGCGGCCACAAGCATGTTCCTTATATCTGGAGCGTGGAGGATATGTATATTCTTACTGCCGGCACTGTTTCCTGTTTGCGGTTAAGGGGTAGAATTGAACCAAGCTATAATATTATAAAAATAAGAGATGAAGCCATAGACATCTACAGAAGATTTCCTTTTGACAAAGTGGAGAAAGTCCTGGGTTTAAAGAGAAGGACTGAAAAGAAAAAAATTAATGATAGATTTGTTAAAGAGAAAAAAGAACTTAAATAAGCGTCTGGTAGCGCTTATAGATGGCGAGCATTATCCCGACGTAACTCACGATGCCATACAGAAACTCAGGGACTTATTCCCTGGTGAGGTAGTGGGCATTATTTTTCTGGGAGGAACAGAAAAGCTGATTATGGATGACCCGGAAAAATATTTCGGGGAGAAATTATTCGTTATAAAAGATCTTGATTCTGATTTCCGCAAGGCCCTAAATGTGTTCCACCCGGATATAGCCTATGATCTGAGTGATGAACCGGTAGTAAATTACAGGATTAGAATGAAAATAGCTTCCTACTGTATGGCTGCTGGTTGCAGTTATATGGGTCCTGATTTCTTGTTTGAATATAGCCCTAAATCATTAAGTATAAGCAAGCCATCTATTTCCATTATCGGCACCGGCAAAAGGCTGGGCAAAACAGCTATAAGTGGTTATATATCCAAACAGATGGTTAAAAACAATATAGATGTTTGCGTCCTGGCTATGGGAAGGGGCGGCCCGGCCCAGCCCCAGGTAATTAAGGGAGGCGATGTTAAGATAACCCCGGAATTCCTTTTAGATTTGAGCCACAAGGGGCTCCATGCCAGTTCTGACTATCTTGAAGATGCTTTAATGAGCAGTATTACTACTGTAGGTTGCAGAAGATGTGGAGGGGGATTTGGCGGTAAGATATTTTTGACCAATATAAAACAGGGTATTAAGAAAGTGGAACAGATAGATCCTCATCTGGCAATAGTGGAGGGAAGCGGGGCTTCAATACCTGATGTAAAGACCGATGCTGCTATCTGTGTTATGGGGGCTTACCAGGACTGGGATAGTATAATTGGATACTTGGGCCTTTATAGAATAATGGTATCGGATATGGTGGTGATAACCATGTGTGAATCACCTTTGGCAGACCAGAACAAAATAGATTTTCTCAAACAGCAGGTGGCCTTATTAAACCCTTCGGCAAAAGTATTTACTTCTGTGTTCAGGCCCCAGCCCTTACAGGATATAAAGGGTAGGCAGGTTTTTGTAGCCATGACTGCAAAACATAATATCGAGAAGGAAATTAAAACCTATATAGAAAAACAATTTAGCTGCAGGGTAAAATATATTTCATTTAATCTTTCTAACCGAAAACGGCTGAGAAGGGATTTGGAGACTGCTGAGGGGTATGATACTATACTAACTGAACTTAAAGCAGCATCCGTAGATGTACTTACTGATTTTGCTTTCAGTAATGAAAAACTTATTGTTTATATGAATAATATCCCCATTATGAATGACTCTATCCAGTTTGAGCAGGAATTGTTAAATATTTATGGAAGGATAAACAAATAAATGCAAAAAAGGTATCCACCGGAACCCAATGTAATAGTAATATCGGACAAAAAAAGCGGTTTGCCTTTTTCCAAGGGCATACTGGCTTCTTCCATAGCAGTAGCTGGCCTGGATTATGCTACTTCCCACCGGATTGCTTTAGATATTCAGGAATATTTTATAGACAATAAAATAAATTCAGTCTCGCTGGAAGAACTTAGATCCCTGGCTTTCAGGTTTATAAAAGAGGAAGTGGGGCTGGAGCAGGCTGAAAAATATCTGTTGTGGCAGTCGGTAGGCAAACTCAAAAAACCTACCATAATTTTAATAGGCGGAGCCACAGGGGTAGGCAAATCAACTATTGCTACCCTTATTGCCAGCAGGCTCAATATAACCAGGATTGTATCCACTGACGCTATCAGGGAAGTTATGAGGGCTTCGGTTTCGGATAAATTGATCCGGCCGCTGAGAGGGTCTTCTTATAATGCATATAAAAACCTTACTCTGCCGCCTTCAGGAGTGGAACCGGTAATCCTTGGTTTCAGGGAGCAGGTAATGGCTGTAGCGGTGGGAGTAGAGGCAATTATAAGGAGGAGCGTAGAAGAGAAATCTGACATTGTGATAGAGGGAGCCCATGTAGTCCCTGGTTATTTAGATATTGAGGAGTTTGCCTCCAAAGCCCTTATAATCGAGATTGTAATTTCAGTTCCAGATAAGGAAGTACATAAGGAGCATTTTACCAAGCGAACCTATGAAACTCAGGGCTCCAGGCCAATGCAAAGGTATATTAAGCATCTGGACAAGATTCAAAAAATACAGGCATACATTGAAGAATTAGCTTCAAAAAACAGGGTCAAGAAAATTGTTAATTACGACCTGGACAGCACTGTATCTGAGGTGCTGGAAGTTATATTTGCTATGGTAAAAAAAGAGTTCAGCAAGGTAGGAAATTAGTATTTATTCTATCTCAAATTCAGTGGTTAGGACAGGGTGGTTTACAAGGTTGACCGAAACCCTGTATTTTCCCTCCGGCACCAGACCGTTTCTCTTTACCATGGTTATGGTTATTATTCCCGAACCGCTATTTTCTGGATATATGGTATCATGCTGCACAGCTATGTAGTCGCCATCTTCATATTTTTTCCAGCTGACCTCTATCATGTTATCTAGTTTCAGGTTTTCTGCTTCGATCAACAGGAATATATCGGTTATAGAATCAGAAGAGAATAGGGGATCAAGGATGCTGTTTTCAGGCATATTGTTCTGACTGGAAACATAGATGCCTTTAATTTTGGGCTCTTTGTAGACGGTAGTAACAGAGATGGCAATGAGAATAAATGTACAAACAATAATTATTATGATACTTTTCTTGGTCATAATTTCCTAGTCTAATTTTTAGGTTATTATAAGTGGTATTAGTTAATTTTTCTAATGGTGAAATAAAAACTCTATAACAGGCTTATCCTTTTCTATTTGACTTAAACTTTTTTATGGGCTATATTTTCTAAATAATTCTTAAGGAGGAATAATGCCCATATATAGTTATAAGTGTACCAGTTGCGGAAAAGTTTTTGATAAATTACAGAAACCTGGTGGAAACGGCAAAACTGAATGTGAATTTTGCGAAGGAGAAGCAATTAAGATATTTTCTCCTGTGGGAATAATATTTAAAGGTTCAGGTTTTTATAAAACTGATTATGGTTCAAAGTCAAAGACTTCTGCTACCAGCAGCGCCAAGCCTGAAACTGAAACAAAAAGCAAAGATACAAAAAAAGACACTGAAGCTTCTAAAAAAGAAGCAACCAAATCAGCCAAGTCTTCTGCTTAAGTCTGCTTTTGTAAAAAATTTTTATTCTATTTATAATTACTTCAAATGATTTTTTTATTAATCTTATCCTTTATATTAATATGGGTTCAGCTGTCCAGCCTGAGATTTCTGGTAGCGGCAAAAAATAATAGCGCAATTCTTGATAATGCTGAAAAGCTTGAACAGGAGATGCCTGAGAAGAAGGATATTTCATTAAAGTCATTGCCGGTATTATTTTCCCTGGGAACAGTAATCTCTCTAAACCTAATAGAAATCGCCTATTTTGTGGTATGTGTATATGTGTTTGCAGACCTTATTACCAAAATTGGAAGTTCCATAATGGTAGGCTATTCCATTTATTCTCTGATAAAATTTATACCCAGGGTAAAAAAATTCTTCCAGAAACCGGCCCAATACTTAAGGCAGAAAACACAGGGTTTTGAAAGGAAGCTCAACCTGGTTATGGCTTCTATTGAAATTGTTTTTTGTTCATATATACTTATAAAGACATTAATTAAATACAAGGTCTTTTAACCAGTGGCAGAAAAGAAGACAACTAAAAAGCTTCCAGTGATAATAGGGACAGTAATTAGCGTTGCCTTTATTGTATTACTGATAATATTTATCCCTCAGATACTGGGTAATTTAAATAATCAGGGCGCAACCAGCCAGATTATCGTGCCCGAGAAACAGGAAAAAGAAGAAGAGGACGATAACCAGTTATATGACCAGCTGGAGGGCAACCAGGATCTTATTGATACTTTCTCCTGCTTCTATTACCCTGATTCAGAAATTAAGGCTTTTGAAGTTATTGAACAGGACGAGGACTTGCTGTATTTACAGTTAGAAACTGATGAAGATTTTGGAACAGTTCAGGACTTTTATAAAAGTAAAAAAGTACAGTCTGTATGGTCCCAGTCCGATATTTTTGAAAGCAGCACACTTTCTTTGGAACAACAATTCTTGGATGGCGAGGCTTCCAGCCTAAGCGCAAAGTTTACTTATAACAGCAATCAGAGAGATAGAGTGGTAAATATTTTGATTAATTCCATGGCTGAGAACAAAACAGATATTATGATTATCTACTGGAATCTTTAGGTACCAATGGAAGAAAACAGTATATCCAGGCCCAGAATTTATTCGGTTAGTGAATTAAACTCCAATATAAAAAAATCACTGGAACAATCCTTCAACAATATATGGGTGGAAGGGGAGGTAAGCAACTTCTATTTCCACAATAACCGTCACATGTATTTTGATTTAAAAGATGAATATTCCAAGATAAAAGTGGTAATGTTTTATCAGCAAAATAAGAATCTTTTATTTGATATTGCTGATGGATTACATATCCTGGTTAACGGGTATGTTTCCCTTTATGAAAAAAGAGGTGAATACCAGGTAATTGCAACTGATGTAAAACCGGTAGGCAAGGGTGCGCTTATTCTGGCTTTTGAGCAACTTAAGGAGAAACTGGAAAAAGGGGGATACTTTGATCCCGAAATAAAGAAACAGATACCGCTGCTTCCCCAAAAAATAGGATTGGCCACTTCTACCGGCGGGGCAGTTATAAGGGATATAATTTCGGTCCTTAACCGCAGATCAGGTAAATATCGCCTGATAATAAGAAATGTAAATGTACAAGGCCCTGCTTCCGCAGAAGATGTATGTGAAGCTATTGACGATTTATCCAATTATGGGGTAGATGTAATTATAATTGCCAGGGGTGGGGGATCCCTGGAGGATCTGTGGGGGTTTAATACCGAGATTCTGGCAGATAAGATAATAAGCTGTAATACCCCCATTATTTCTGCGATTGGACATGAGACTGATTATACTATTTCTGATTTTGTAGCCGATATAAGGGCTGCCACCCCTTCGGTGGCAGCGGAGATGGTTACCCTGGATAAAACCAAAGCTATAGAAGATATAGAAAAATTGAAGGCTAAGCTAAACGATATTGCTGGTTCCATAATAAAACAAAATATGAGGGAATTACATTACCTTGTAGACCGGAAGGTATTTAGGCAGCCACAATCAATTCTGTCTCAAAGCTGGCAGCTGGTGGACGATTATCACCTGAAGCTGATTACCCGTACCAGAGAAGTGACAGGTTCCAAGAGCCATAAATTATCAATAGCTGCGGGCAGATTGAGCTATAGGAGTTTGACACAAAAGATTGATAACCTGAATTTAATTCTAAAAGGTTATCATAACCGTTTAGAATCTTCTATTTCCAGGATAGTCAAAAAGAAAAGAAATCAGGTTGAGCTATTTTTAAAAAGTCTTCAGCATAACAGTCCAGCGTATATACTTGGCAAAGGTTTTGGTATAGTATACGATGAAAAGAAAAGAGTTATAAGAAGCATAAATCAGGTGCAGATTGGCCAGAGGATTAAAGTTACGCTTAGCGATGGGTCTCTTATATCCAATGTATTGAAAAAACTGAGTGAAGGGCAAGGTTGATATGGATAAAAAATTTGAAAACATGGATTTTGAAAAAGCATTAAAGGAATTAGAAAAAACCGTAAAAGAGCTGGAAGATGAAAACATTTCTTTGGAAAGCGCCATGGAAAAGTTTGAAACAGGCATAAAACTGTCCTCTCTCTGCTTAAACAAATTAAACCAGGCAGAAAAGAAAATAGAAGAACTCTCCAAATCCGATGACGGAAAGCTGATAACCAGGGAACTCCAGATAGAGGAATAAATCCTGCACACCAAAAGTAGGAAAAAGTAATAATACTTTCACCACAATAATCTTAAAAAGAAAATAAAAAAAAGTAGACAAATATGTAGTAATGTGGTATCTTTATGGTGTGATGTGGAGGAAAGTGGAGGAAAAGTACATAGAAAAACCTCTATTTAACAAAAAAATGGTGAGGCTGGCCAATGTTCCTGGGAGAATATAAGAGGGTTATAGATAAAAAAGGAAGAATATTTATCCCTTCCAAGTTCAGGGAAGATTTGTTTAGTGGGGTTATTATTTCAAAAGGCTTTGATGAGAGATGCCTTTTTTTGTTTTCCAGGGAAGGCTGGACCAAGCTTCGAGATAGAATTATATCCATGCCGGTAACCAAAAAAAATACCCAGAAGTTTTCAAGATGGTTTTTCTCTTCAGCTACTGAGGAAGGAATGGATCAGCAGGGAAGAGTAAAAATTCCTCAGAGTTTAATAGAATATTCACAGATAAAAAAAGATATTGTACTGGTCGGGGTTTCAGACAGGGCCGAAATATGGGCAAAAGAGGTATGGGATGAGTACTACAGGCAGGCAGATGACCAGTTTATGGGTAAAGATACAACTTTTGAAGATTTAGGTTTTTAAAAGGACATGATAATAAATGAATATCATGAACCGGTTCTTTTACAGGAGGTTTTAAGTTATCTAGATTTAAAACAAGGCGATACTGTTTTTGATGGAACACTTGGCGGTGCTGGCCATACTATAGCAATAATTAAAGAAATTGCCCCCACAGGCAAAGTAATTGGAGTAGATCTAAGTAGCCAGGCCATAAGCACCGCCACCAGAAAACTTGAAAGATTTAAGGACAAAGTAATATTGGTTAATGATAATTTTGCCAATATTAAAAGTATTCTGGAGGAGCTTGGATTTATCACAGTGGACAAGATATTGCTTGATTTGGGGTTATCTTCCTATCAGATTGAAAAATCAGGCAAAGGTTTTAGTTATATCAGAGATGAGAAACTGGATATGAGATTCGGATCCCGGGGATTAAGTGCTTATGAAGTGGTAAATCATTACCGGGAAGAAGACCTGAAGAAGATATTTTACCAGTATGGGGAAGAGAAGTGGGCTAAGATGATAGCAGCTAACATTGTCAGCAAAAGAGAGAAAGAAGAAATCCGGACTACTGGCAGGCTGGCTGAAATTGTAGCTGAATCGATACCGCGCAGCAGAAAACCAAGAAAGGGTCACCCGGCCAAAAGGGTTTTTCAGGCCATACGTATTGAAGTAAATGAAGAGCTGAAGAACCTTAGTACTGCAATTGATGATGGATTTGAAGTATTATCCGAAGGCGGAAGAATGGCTATTATATCTTATCATTCATTGGAAGACAGGATAGTCAAGAATAAGTTTCTGGATTTTAAAGGCAAGTGCACTTGCCCCCCAGATTTTCCTGTATGCAGGTGTGGGGCAGTAAAGAAAGCGAACCTGTTAACTAAAAAAGCGGTAAAAGCCACCCTACAAGAGGTTGAGAAAAATCCCAGGGCTAGTAGTGCAAAATTAAGGGTAATAGAAAAGATATAGGAACATGGGTTTAAAATTAGCACAAAAAGAAAATGTGTACTCTAGGAGGTCTTATCCTCTGCTTTATCTGGTGGATAAAAGCCAGAAAGGTAAGCAAAAAATTGTGTATTCCAACAGCAGTCTGTTTTATTTGATAGTGGCTGCAGTTATAATGGTTTGTATGGGAGCATTGTTTAATGTTGGTTTAAAAATACAGAACATAAACTACCAGGAAGAGATTCTGAATTTAAACCAGATGATCTCCGTCGAAGAAGAAAGACAGGACAGATTACTGCTTAGAGTATCTGAACTCAAGTCTCCAAAAAGAATACTGGATGTAGCTTCCCAGAGTCTGGGTATGGAAATATCCGAGAATATGGAAGTAATCGAGGTTGCCCAGGCAGATATTGAGACCAATGAACAGATGCAGCAGTATCTGGCTAAGGGGCCATCGGATGCAGCCGAGCAATACAATAATTTTATGGGCACTATTTATTATGTGCAGGATATAGTAATGGTGGTATCTGAAAGCGTTTTAACATTTTTTATACCCTGATATAAGATGTGAAAAACAAGCAAATGAGAAGGCAAAAGGACCATAAAGTAAGCAGGAAAAGAATTTATTTCCTGTTTATTTTGTTTTTACTGGGTTTTTTTATTCTTGCCTATAAACTGGTGGATATACAATATATTAATGCTTCAAAGTACAAGAGTTATGCTGATTACCAGCATACCGATGAATCTATTCTAAGTGCCAAAAGAGGCAAGATACTGGATAGAAACGGGATAGAACTGGCAGTAAGTTTGATTGAAAAAACGGTATATGCCAATCCAAAACGGGTAGCAGATACAGTAACTGAAGCTGCCATTTTATCTGATATTTTGGATTTGGACCAGGAAGAAATTATTCAAAAACTAAGCCAGGATGATCTGGGGTTTGTGTATGTGCAAAGAAAAGTAGGTACAGAGGTTGCCGAGGAGATAGAACAATTGAATTTACCGGGAATCTATATACAGAATGAAGCTAAAAGATTTTATCCCCAGGATACCCTGGGGGCGGCTATAATTGGTTTTACGGGTATTGATAATAACGGTTTATCCGGAATTGAACTTCAATATGAGAAGAATCTCAGGGGCGTGGATGGTAAATTTATTGCCGAGAAAGATGTATTTGGCAATATTATTCCAGGGGACAAGCAAACCTATATAGAACCCATTAACGGAGACGATATTATGCTTACCATTGATTCCCAGATCCAATATTTTGCCGAACAGGAACTTCAAAAAGTAGTAGAAGATTATAGTGCGTTAAGGGGCATGGTAGTTATAATGAATCCGGATAACGGTGAAGTATATGCTATGGCCAATTATCCGGTTTTTGACCCCAATGATTATGAAGACTATGATCCGGAAACCTATAAACTGCTGGGGACCTCTTATACTTATGAGCCCGGCTCTACTTTTAAAATTATAAATATTGCGTCTGCTCTGCAGAATGGGCGCGTGGGAAGTGAGCAGTTATTTAATCTTCCTGCCCAGATACAGGTTGGAGACAGATTTATTAAAGAAATATTCAGGACAGCTCCTATCGATTACAGCACCAAGGATATAATTAAAAATTCCAGTAATGTAGGGGCAGTAAAAGTCGCTCTTGCTATGGGCAGACAGTTGTTCTGGGAAAGCGTGAAAGAATTTGGCTTTGGGCAAAAGACAGGAATCGATTATCCCGGGGAAGAATCAGGGTATATGTATGACTACCGTACCTGGCCGGAATCAACCATAGGGGCCATGGCTATTGGTCAGAGTATTACAGTTACCCCTATACAGCTGCTGAGGGCTGCCAGTGCCATTGCTAATGGTGGTTATCTGGTAACCCCCAACCTGGTGAAAGAAATAAGTAAGAAAGAGGATTTACTGAAAATTGACAATGAAAAAGGTAAGGTAAGAATTCTTGACCAGGATACCTCCAATCGGGTAAAGGACATGATGCTGGCAGTAGTTGAAGGGGGGACGGGGCAAAATGCAGGGGTGGAAGGAGTAAAGGTATGCGGTAAAACCGGTACTGCGGAAAAAGCTAATAAAAATGGAGCAGGTTATGATGAGGGAAGGGTTATAACTTCATTTATAGGGTATGCTCCTTATGAACATCCCCAGGCAGCAATTCTTATAGTAATAGATGAACCCCAGGGAGGAGAAAATGAGATCTGGGGTGGAACGGTTGCAGCACCCCTTTTCAGCAAATTAATGAAGTTTTCTCTACAGAGACTAAGCATGATAAATTAGGGTTTGGATATTTTGATTTTTATGTTAAACCAAATTATTATAAGTTCAGGAACAATATGAAGTTAAAAAAGATACTAGAGGGATTAGATTACCGGCTGCTGAAGGGAAGTTTGGACCAGGATATAAAGGATGTATGTATTAACTCCAAACAGGTTAAAAGCGGAAGCCTGTTTGTGGCAATCCAGGGATTTAAAACCGACGGGCATAATTTTATAGGACAGGCTGCTGATAATGGGGCTGAAGCTGTGGTTTTGCAGAGAAAACCCGCGCAGGATTTACCCCTGTTCCAGGTTTTAGTAAAGGACAGCAGGGCTAGCCTGGCCGGCATAGCTGCTAATTTTTTTAATCACCCCAGCAACAAAATGAAGCTGGTGGGAATAACCGGCACTAATGGCAAAACTACTACCTGTTTTTTAATAAATTCAATATTCAGACAGGCTGGCAAAAATTCATCTATGATAACTACGGTTAAGTCCTTTATAAAGGATAAAGAAATAAAGTTTGACCGAACCACCCCTGATGCCCTGGAGCTCAACCGTTTTTTTGATGATAGTGTAAAGCAGGGGGCAGAAGCAGCGGTTATGGAAGTGTCTTCACATTCCCTGGATTTAAAAAGGGTAAATCATATATGCTTTGAAGGTTTTGTATTTACTAATTTATCCCAGGATCATCTGGATTATCATCACACTATGGATAATTATTTTGAGGCAAAACAAAAATTGTTCAAACCTTTGAATCGAAAACTTTATGGGGGAAAATTTGCGGTTATAAATATTGACGATGATTACGGTCAAAAGTTATATCAGGCAACTGATTTAGAAACCACCGGTTATTCCCTAAACAATGAATCAGCTGAGCTGAAGGCAGAAAATATAGAAAACAGCATAGAAGGCTTAAAGTTTGATTTGTATTATAAAGGTAAGAAGTTTCTGGCCATAAATTCCAGGCTTTCCGGCCGGTTTAATGTTTACAATATTATGGCGGCAGTAGGGGTTGTTAACAATATGGGAATTGACCGCCAAGTTATAAGACAGGGAGTGGAAGCACTGTCAGGGGTGCCGGGAAGGTTTGAGAAGATAGATACAGATATGGATTTTACAGTGATTGTTGATTATGCCCATACACCGGATGGCCTTCAGAATGTATTGTCTACCATCCAGCAATTAAAAAAGAAAAATAGCCGGGTAATAACTATTTTTGGCTGTGGCGGAGACAGGGATCAGAAAAAAAGGAAAATAATGGGTGCTGCTGCCGGTAAGTATTCTGATATAAGCATAATTACCTCCGATAACCCACGGTCCGAGGACCCCATGGCTATAATAGCCATGATAGAAAAAGGTTTTACCGGCAGCAATGATTATTTAGTTATTCCCGACCGGAAAGAAGCGATAGGGGAAGCCCTCCATCTGGCCAAAACCGATGATATAGTCTTAATAGCAGGGAAGGGGCATGAAGATTATCAGGAATTTGCAGATTACCGGATACATTTTAGTGACCAGGAAATAGTAAGAAATATTTTATAGTGGTAATATGGAAAAGATTGAGTTAAACCAGATAATAAAGTGGACTGGATCCAGGAAATTGGCCGGTGGCGGTAGTGAATTCATTGGTTCAATTTCCACTGACAGCCGAAGCGTTGGAGCCGGTGATTTTTTTATCCCCTTAAAAGGCCCTAATTTTGATGGCCATAAATTTATACCGGAAGCCATAAAAAAAGGTGCCACTGGATTCGTTATTGAAAACTCATATGCAGCTGGTATAGATATTGATTCATATGCCCATAAAATAGTACTGTCGGTGAAAGATACCCTGAAGTTTATGCAGGATGTGGCCTACCATTATATCAGGATGATCAATCCTGTGGTTATAGGTATTACCGGCAGTGCAGGAAAAACTACTACCAAGGATATGCTGGCAAGCATTCTGGGTGAGAGCCATGATATAGGATTTACTCCTAAAAACTATAATAATGAAATAGGTGTGCCTAAAGCTATTTTGAATTTAGGGCAGCATACCGATTTTTTCATAGCGGAAATTGCCATGAGAAAAAAGGGTCAGATAAAACAGCTGTCCCGGCTCATAGGGCCGGATATCGGGATTATTACCTCTGTTGGCGAGTCTCATTTGCAATTCTTTGAAAGTGTAGAGGAAATTGCCAGAACCAAGGCAGAAATTGCTTCTGAGCTATCCGGCAATAAGGGGGTACTGTTCTTAAATCACGATAATCCATGGACTGGCCTGATTAAAGATATATGCGGCTGTAGAACTAAACAATTCGGCCGCAACCATGACCTGGATTATAATTTTAAGAATGAGAGCATGGATAGCGGAGGTTGCTTTGGTTTTGATTTCTGCAACCGGAAAAACAGGCTGGCTACAGTACACTTAACCATTGCCGGCTACCATAATATTTATAATGCTTGTGCAGCGGCGGGAGTAAGCCATTATCTCCAGGTTTCTGTAGAGGATATCCGGAAGGGCCTGGCTGCAGCTGTAATTGAGAAAGACAGGATGCAGGTTTTAAAAAAGGGCAGCATTACTGTTATAGATGACTGCTATAACGCAAATCCCCTGTCGGTTGCCTGTGCCCTGGAGAGTTTAAGGCAAATTGCTGATATGAAGAAGGCAAGATCAGTAGCCGTACTTGCGGAAATGCTTGAGCTTGGCCCGGATTCAGACCAACTTCATTATGAAATGGGCAAAAAAATTGCGGAAAACAATATTGACCTGCTTATAACTTTTGGTAAGATAGCCAGAAACATCAACCAGGGTTACGGGAAGGACAGTTATTATTTTGAAAATAAGCAGGATTGCCTGGAGGCCATAAGAGGCTTGATTAAAGCTGGTGATGTGGTTTTAATTAAAGGCTCCCGGGCAAACCGGATGGAAGATATCATAGACAAAATTTAGATGGGAACATAGATGAACTGGATTTTTTTATCAATAATAATTGGCGGGCTTATATCGCTGGTGGCAACACCGGTATTCATAAAGTTTCAAAAAAGCAAACAGATTGGTGAAAGTATAAGGGTTGATGGCCCTAAAACCCATTCGGCAAAGGTTGGCACTCCCACCATGGGAGGGATGGTATTTGTGTTGTCTTCTCTTATCGCTTTTGCTGCAGCCAGCCTTATAAAGTATTTCAGGTACCAGGAGTTCAGTTATGAAGGTATCTTTGTGTTTTCAGTATTTATAATGTGTTCACTGATAGGTTTTATTGATGATTATATTTCTCTGAAAAAAAAGAGATCACTGGGCTTGCGGGGCTGGGTTAAGATATTTTTGCTGGTCCTGGTCTGCCTCTATTTTGTGATTGTCGGGATATGGGTACTGAACTTGGACACTACTATTGGTCTGCCTTCGACCTCTATAGTATGGGATATGGGAAACTGGTACTATGTCCTGGTGGTAATTATCATAATAAGTGCTACCAATGCAGTAAATTTAACCGATGGCCTGGACGGACTGGCTGCAGGAACTTCTTCTATTGTGTTAGGTATGTTTTTATTTATAGCTTTTCTGGAATGGTCCATCTTTGATATAAGTTACGGAATCGATATTGCGGTCATTTGCGGGGGCACTATTGCTGCCTGTATCGGGTTTTTATGGTGGAATACTGCGCCGGCAGAGATATTTATGGGTGATACTGGTTCCTTTGGGCTGGGAGGGTTGATAGCTGCTGTGGCTATTATCTTAAAACAGGAATTATTGCTGCTGGTTATAGGAGGAATTTTTGTAATAGAAACCCTTTCGGTAATTATACAGGTGCTCTGGTTTAAAATGTTTAAAAAGAGGGTATTCAAAATGGCTCCCATACACCATCATTTTGAGGTAATGGGCTGGCCGGAAATAAAGGTGATCATAAGGTTCTGGATAGTGGGAGCTCTGCTAGCAGGGCTGGGATTCTTTATGTATTATGTAAAATTTATAGACTAGCAGGCATTTATGTTTTTAGAAGGCAAAAATTTGCTGGTGTTGGGCCTGGGTAAAACCGGCCTTGCGGTAATAGATAGAATGCACAAGTTGGCAGATACCATAATTGCTGTTGATGACAATCCCATGGCTGAAACTGGAAACATAAAAGAGAAGGGTATAAGGATTGTGCTGGGCAATGATGCAAGTAATAAAGAGGTCTTGGATGATGTCGATATCATTATTACCAGCCCGGGGATCCCGGGGAGCCATCCCCTAATACAATATGCCCAGGAAATAAATATTCCCATTTGGAGTGAGCTGGAGCTGGGCTGGAGCTTGCTACCTCTGCAAGAAAAAAAGAAGGCCATAGCGGTAACTGGTACCAATGGTAAAACTACGGCTGTAAATCTTCTGGGACGTATGCTGTCAGTAAATAACTTGAAGGTTAAGGTATGTGGAAATGTTGGTGATCCGATTATTAATACAGTGGATGAAAAGGGAATTTTTAGGGTAATAGAGGTTAGCAGTTTTCAACTGGAACGGTCAAACAGCTTTGCTCCTTTTGTTGGCATTCTGCTTAATATCAGCAGCGATCATATAGACAGGCATGGAACTATAGAACAATATGCTGAAACCAAGTTTAAATTATTTTCGCATCAGACTAGGTCAGATTTTTCTATTTTAAACAGAGATGATCCCATAATTACCCAGACAGTATCCGGAATTAACCTTAGATCCAGAGTTATAACCTATGGGCTCAAGCAAGATAAGAGTCTTAACCTACGGTATGACCGGCCTTATGTAGTTTATAAAATTGGCCAGAAACAAGGACGTATCAGCATAGAGAAGGCCAATCTGGGGGGCAAACATAATATTTTAAATATTATGTCCTGCGTAGCGGCAGCAGTAATTCTTGGGATTGAAGATAATATAATAGAAAAAGCTGTCAGTGATTTTATGCCCCTCAAGCATCGTTTGGAGTACCTGGGAAATTGCCGGGGGATTGATTGCTATAATGATTCTAAAGCAACCAATCCTCATGCCACAATTGCTGCTCTTGATAATTTCAGCAAACCCCTGACCCTTATTCTGGGAGGCAAAGACAAGGGAATGGATTTAGATGATTTGTTTGAGGCTATAGATAAAAAGGTTTCCCATCTTATTCTTTTGGGGGAGTCCAGAAAGAAAATACAGCAAGTTTTAGATAAAAGACAAAGCACTTTTAATGTGCATATGGCAAAATCTCTGAAGCAGGCGGTGGATACAGGCCTGTCACTAACGCCAAGCGGCGGAATATTGCTATTGTCCCCGGCATTTGCAAGTATGGATATGTTTAAAGATTATAAAGATAGGGGAAATCAGTACAGGGCCATGATAGAGGAAAGAATAAATGACCGTAGATAGAAGAAATATACTAAAGATAAATGTAGATTTTTATATACTGTTTGTGCTGGTATTTATGCTTTCAGTACTGGGAATAATTATGATATCCAGTGCTTCCACGGTTATTGCTGAGAGGTATTTTGGTGATCCCTACTGGTATTTCAGGCGACAGATTATGTGGTGGGTTCTTTCCATGATTGCCATGATAATAGTGTCCAAAATAAACTACAGGATTTACAGCAGGATATCGGGGCTATTGGTTCTTATTTCCATAGCCTTACTGGCCCTGGTGCTGATACCCGGTGTAGGGGAAGAAATAGGGGGTGCCAAGAGATGGATAAATTTATGGTTTTTTAATATCCAGCCATCGGAGATTGCCAAGGTTGCCCTGGTATTGTTTTTTGCAGATACCTTGAGCCGAAAATATATAAAGACTTTCAGGGCGAAACACTTGTTCTTGCCGGGGTTTCTGGTTTTACTGGTTATCACCTTTTTGATATTTTTGGAGCCGGACCTGGGAACGGTAGTGGTTATATGGATTCTGGTATTTACGGTGTTGTTTGTAGGCGGGGTTAAATTTGGTCATCTTGTAGGCATAACTTTTACCGGCGCCCTGCTTACTGTGGGGTATATGTTTTTAGAGGAGTACCGGAGGGAGAGGTTGTTTGCATTTCTTAACCGTTCCAGTGAATTGGATGCCGCCAATTTTCAGGTAAACCAGTCCCTTATTGCCCTTGGTTCGGGCAACATAATTGGTCTGGGGCTGGGTAACAGCGTACAGAAATATTCATATCTGCCGGAAGCCCATACCGATTTCATATTTGCTATTATTGGCGAAGAACTGGGTCTGATGGGTACATTACTGGTTATAGCTATGTTTATATTGTTTACTTTTTTTGGAATCAGGGTTTGTGTAAGAACCAGGGATTATTTTGGCAGGACTCTGGCTGCCGGTTTGACCGCTATTATATCTATTCCTGCCCTTATAAATATTGGAGTGGTGGTAGGAGTATTGCCGGTAACCGGATTGACTCTTCCCTTTATAAGTTCAGGCGGTTCTTCATTGTTGATATCCATGGTCAGTGTAGGAGTTTTACTTAATATTTCCAGACAAAATATGATAGTAGGAGAGACAGAGGATGAAGAGCAGCCAGACCAGTAAAAGATTAATTATTTGCGGGGGAGGAACTGCAGGCCATGTGTATCCGGCTATAGCAGTAATTGAGGAAATAAAAGAGAGCTACCCCCGGACAGAGATGCTTTTTGTGGGCACCAGTAAAGGAATGGAGAAAAAGTTTATACCGCCTCTGGGTATAAATTTTAAGAGTGTAAGAGCCAGCGGCCTTTCTGCGGCTGATAATTATTTTAAAAAGGTATTGGTGATAACCAGATTTCTGGTTTCTACATTTATAGGTTTTTTTGCCAGCTTAAGACTACTGATGGAGTTTAAGCCCCACATAATTTTGGGCATGGGCGGATATGTGTGTGCCCCGGTATTGTTGGCAGCCATGGTGTTGAGAAAAAAATTTATGCTTCATGAACAAAATTATATACCGGGGAGGCTAAACCGGTTTTTTTCCAGATATGCCCGAAAGGTTTTTATCAGTTTCAGGGATACTAAAAAATACTTTCCTTCCTCATGCAGCACAGTTTATAGTGGTAATCCGGTAAGAAAAATGATTAGAAACTGTGACAGGATAGAAGAAAATTACAGTAAATGGGGACTAAGGGAAGGCAGGTTTACCATTGTTGCTTTCGGGGGAAGCCTGGGCGCCGGTAAATTAAACAGCATAATAATAGATTTATATAATTATTTTAAGGACCATGATGGCCTGCAAATCCTTTTGATAACCGGCAAAAGATTCTATGAGGACTTTGGCAAGGTAAGAGAAAAATCGGCAAAAAATGGCCATAAGATAGTATTAAGTATTCTTCCATACATACAGCAGATGGACCAGATTTATCGAATTGCGGATCTGGTTATATCCAGGGCAGGAGCCAATACCATTGCTGAGCTTATTACTACCGGTATACCGGCAATACTGATCCCGTATCCTTATGCAGTGGAAAACCATCAGTATTTCAATGCAAAATTTATGGCAGACAATGGAAAAGCAATACTTATAACTGAAAAGGAGTTAAGTTCTGATTTATTGATTGACAATATCCGCGGTTTGATTGAACATAATAAACAAAATTATAATCAGCTGTTGTCCAGGAGAATAAACATAGACAGGATTGATAGCCATAAAGTTATAGCAGAAGGTTTGGTGGGAAGTTAAATTGGATAGAAAAAAATATTTTTTAATTGGAATAGGAGGGGCAGGCATGAGTGCCATTGCCCTGGTCCTTAAAGGGACGGGCCATCAGGTCAGGGGTTCAGATATGAAAGAATCAAGGTATACCCATCTTTTAAGGAATGAAGGGGTAGAAGTAATAATAGGTCATAAAAGCAGTAACCTAAAGCAAGATGAAATAGTGGTCTATTCTGCAGCAATACCTGAGGATAATGTGGAACTGGCTGAAGCCAGGAAAGAAAAGTTTGAGGTGATTGCCCGTTCAGATGCATTGGCCCAGATACTTAACAGCAAAAACGGTATTGCCATAAGCGGAACTCATGGTAAAACCACTACTACTTCCATGGTGGGCCTGCTGCTCAGGGGTCTAAGTCTTGATCCTACCATAATTATAGGGGGAGAGTTAAATGAGCTGGGGTCCAATGCCAGATATGGTGAGGGCAAGTATGTAGTGGCAGAAGCATGTGAGAGTGATGGCTCTTTTTTAAAGTATAACCCTTATATATCTGTAGTAACCAATATAGAGGATGATCATATAGACCATTACAAAAATTACAAAGCTCTTGAGGACAGTTTTTACCGATTTATGAAAAACACCCATAAGGATGGTTTTATCATAGCTGACGGTGACTGCCTGGAACTAAAGGATAGGAAATTAGGAAAAAATATCTGGCTGTATGGCATCAGCAAAGAGAATGATATGTATGCAGAAAATATAAAATACAAGAATTTTGGAAGCTCTTACCAGCTGGTGTTCAAACGGGATGGAAATTTACAGAGGTTGAATGTAAAACTGAGTGTACCCGGGATACATAATGTCAGAAACAGCCTTGCGGCCCTTTCTGTCTGCTGCTGTCTGGGCCTGGATATGGGCAAGTCGGTGGAGATATTGCAGTACTTTACCGGTGCTAAAAGACGGTTTGAAAAGAAAGGTGAAAAGAGGGGAGCATTAATCTTTGATGATTATGCTCATCATCCTTCAGAGGTTTCCGCTACGCTGGAAGCTGCTTTCCAGGATAAAAAAAACAGGATGATAACCGTTTTTCAGCCTCACCGCTACAGCAGGCTTTCCAATTTGCTGGGTAAATTTGGAACCTGTTTTAAGCACAGTGATATTTTAATAATAACTGATGTATATGGGGCCGGTGAGCAGCCATTACCGGGAATTACCGGCAAAGCTTTGGTGGATGAAATAATAGAGTCCGGTTATGCCAAACGTTTAGCTTATTTTCCCCAGCTGGACCAGATAAGTGCATATCTTGATATAAATATTGAAAAGGATGACATGGTTTTACTCATGGGTGCAGGGGATATAACCAGAGTTACCGAAGATCTGCTGAAAGGCAGTAAAATTGAATAGTACTACTGTTGAGAAGAGAACTGAAGACATAATGTTTAATTATGACCTGTCGGAACAATGTTCGTTTAAAGCGGGAGGCAGGGTTTTTGCTTTTACTGTAGCAGACAGTATGGACAGGTTAATGGAAGCATATGATTTTTTTACCAGCCACCAGACAGAGATGATGTTTCTGGGAGATGGAACCAATATTCTTTTTAAGCAGAATTTTACTAATGCGGCAGTTATCAAGCTGGGCAGGGATTTTAAATATATTAATCTGGATAACAGCAGAGTAGTGACAGGAGCAGCTACCAGATTGAATACGGTGGTGGTGAAATGCGCAAAACATGGATTGGATTTATCAGATTTGGCGGGCATACCTGGAACCATGGGCGGCGCTCTGTGGGGTAACAGCGGCGATATCTGTAAGTTTGTTGACAGTATCCAGTATCTATCTAAAGATGGACAGGTAGATAGTTTAAAATTGGACCCGGCCAGTTATGGGTACCGGCAGTTTAATACTGACAGGGTGCTTGCTGTTTTATCTCTGGAGCTTAGGCTTCCCGGGACTGATAAAGGCGAGGTTATGGAAAAAATCAGGAATACAATAAAGCAAAAAAAACAAACTCAACCTGTGGGCACTAAAAATGCAGGATGTTTTTTTAAGAATCCTGCAGGTTATTCGGCGGGCAAGCTTATTGAGGATGCGGGTCTCAAGGGAGTAAGATACGGGGATGCGATGGTCTCTACCAAACATGCCAATTTTTTAATAAATCAGAACCAGGCTACTGCAGAGGATATTTATGTTTTATCCAGGATAGTAAGTGAAATAGTATTCTTGAAATATGATATAAGATTGGAAAACGAAGTAAAGGTAATAGGGTTCTAGCATGAAACCATTAGATCATTTCAAGCATCTGACTATTGAAGAGAAAAAAGGCCATATAACCGTGGGAGTAATTGCCGGGGGAGTTTCTGCAGAGAGAGAAGTTTCACTGAAAACCGGAACCAAAATATTTGAAGCTCTTAAAAAAATGGGTTACCGGTCCGTATTTATAGATTTTAAAAATGATTTTACCCGTCAACTGGACCATATAGATATTGCATTTCTGGCCCTTCACGGAAGATATGGAGAAGATGGAACGGTACAGGGGGCACTGGAGCTTCTGGGTATCCCTTATACTGGATCAGGCGTGCTTTCCAGTGCAATAGTTATCGATAAGGTGTTAACTAAAAGATTATTGCAGTGTGAAAATATTCCAACTCCGCCCTATATTGCGGTGGACCGTTCCGGCCTTGAGCATATGGATCAGATAGATACAACCATCAAATCCAGAATAGGTTATCCGGTGGTAATCAAGCCTAACCGTGAGGGTTCAACCATAGGTATTACCATAGCTGAAGACCGGAAGGGGGCAGCTATGGGTATAAAAGAAGCAGCAAAACATGATAAGGTTGTGCTGATAGAAAAATTTATATCTGGCAGGGAGCTTACGGTCAGTATACTGGGTGATCAGCCGGTTGCTTTGCCCATAATAGAGATAAAACCTAAAAGCGGGTTTTATGATTACCAGTCAAAATATACGGTTAATATGACCGAGTATCTGGTTCCTGCACGGCTGGAGGATAGTTTAACTGAAGGAATAAATGAGTATGCCTTAAAAAGCCATCGATTGCTGGGGTGCACCGGAATATCCCGGGTAGATTTTATACTGGACGATCAGAACATCCCTTATATTCTTGAAGTTAATACTATGCCGGGCATGACGCCCACCAGCCTGGTTCCCAAGGCAGCTGCAGCAGCCGGCATTAGTTTTGAGAGACTGGTGGAAATTATCCTAAACTTTGCTGATTTGAAAATATAAATGCCTAATAGCAGGAAAGAAAACAAAAAAATAGCAGCACGCAGAAGGAAAGTTGTATTAAGACGATTCTGGTATTTTTTTAGATTTTTTCTATTACTGGTTTTTTTGGCAGCAGCTGTATATGGATTGAATTATTTTTATAACAGTGAATATTTTAAATTAAAAGAAATAGAAATTGAGGGGTATCAGCATTACAGCCAGGAAGAATTGAGGTCTTACTTGAATGAATTTAAGGGCAAAAATATTTTTGAAATAGATAAAAAAATGGTAGAACAGGTTTTATTTCAAAACTGCAGCTGGATAAAGGAGGTTGATTTCAGTAAGGTGTTTCCGGATAAAATGAAAGTGTTAGTTGTTGAAAGAAAACCATTTATCTTAACTAAATACCGGAGTAACTTTTTTTTACTGGATAGTGAGGGAATAGTTCTCGAACATTTCCAGAACGAAAAACCCGAACAGCATGATAACCTGATTCTGGTAACCAATGCCCTGGACTTCAAACCGGAAATAGGGGATAAGGTGGCAAAAAAGAATGCTTTAAGCTGTGGTGATATATTCATGAGCATGGATAATGAACTAAAATCAATATTCAGGCAGGCCCAGCTGGGAGATAATTTTGGGGAAATAGTTTTTATAACTACCGAAGACAAACGGATTGTCTTTGGCAGCAGCGACGATACTGCTCAAAAATTAAGCATATTAAAAGAATTATTAAAAGATGATGTAAATTATAATATAATAGATTTAACTAATTTTGAGAATCCGGTAATAAACTGATTTGGAGGTTTGATTTGCCTGTTAAGGACGATTATATTGCGGCTATAGATATAGGTACCACCAAGGTGGTTACTCTGATAGGAAGGTTGAGGAAGAATAATATACTTGAGATAAAAGGTTACGGGACTTCGGCCTGTAAGGGAATTAAAAAAGGGATAGTTGTAGATATTACTGAAGCTACTAAATCTATTCTGAATTCAATCGAGGCGGCTGAAAAAAATACTAAATTATTTATAGATGCTGCTTATATAGGAGTTACCGGAAAACACATCTCTGTGGTCAACAACTGGAGTGAAACCAATATCAATTCGCCCAATAAGATAGTAAGAAAATCAGACCTGGATCGTTTGCTGGGCCATGCTAATAAAATCAGTCTTCCTTCACAGAACGAGATCATCCACACCCTTATTAAGCAGTTTGTGGTAGATGATGAAAAAGGAATAGTGGATCCGGTGGGGCTGGCTACTGACAAGCTGGCAGTTGAGCTCCTGGTAGTATATGGTTCCGGGACCCTTATAAAGAATACGGTAAACAGTATCAGGGCAGCCAATATTGAGGTAGAGGACATAATACTGGAAGCACTGGCTTCCAGTGAAGCAGTATTGACTGCCGATGAAAAGGAAAGTGGGGCAATACTTCTGGACATAGGTGGGGGAACCACCGATGTGGCGGTATACAAAGACAATAAGATGGTGTTTACCTATTGCCTGCCGGTAGGAGGAGACCTCATAACTAATGATATATCCATAGGGCTTAACATACCTTTTTCCAAGGCTGAAGAGATAAAGAAAAAATTTGCTAATGTTGATTATAATTTCTATGAATCTTTAAATCGGGTAAATATGAGTGATATAAAAATTGACAGGAACAAGGCAACCCTGAATATAAGGTTATACACCATTGTAAATTCAAGGGTAAAAGAGTTGCTCCGGCTGATTAAAGAAAAAATTGAAAGCTACGGATTTATGTATTCCATACCTTGCGGGGTGATTATTACCGGCGGTGTCTCCCAGATGAAAGGAATAGCTGCTATGGCTAATTCAGTATTTAATCTTCCGGTAAGGGTGGGGATACCCTGTGATGTTGAGGGTCCTTCAAATATTGTAAATGATCCAATATATTCTACCAGTGTGGGGCTGCTGAAATATGCCTTTCAGTTAAAGAATTTTGCCAGCGCAGAATCTTTTGATGACAGAAGGTCCAATGGCAATTTTCTTTCCAGGTTCAGGGAATTTATATATAAGATATTAAAAAGCTGATTTTAGGAGGGAATAAGGTGAATCTTGAGTTCGATAAGAATTACTATGCAGTTATAAGAGTAATCGGTATCGGTGGTGGAGGAAGTAATGCAGTTAACCGAATGATGGAGGATAACATAAATGGTTGTGAATTTATTGCTATAAATACTGATGCCCAGGCATTGATGATGTCTAATGCTGATAAAAAGATACTTATAGGAGGTTCCGGTCTGGGGGCTGGTTCAAATCCGGAAATAGGAAGAGTATCGGCAGAAAAATCCATAGACTCTATAAAAGAGGCGGTAAAGGATGCGGATATGGTATTTATAACCTGCGGAGAAGGTGGGGGAACAGGTACCGGAGCAGCACCGGTTATCGCTTCTGTAGCTAAGGAGATGGGATGCCTGACCGTAGCAGTAGTAACCAAGCCTTTTACTTTTGAAGGCGGCAAGAGAATGGTTACTGCTGAAGAGGGAATCAAGGAATTAAGCGGCAAGGTGGATACCCTGATAATCATCCCTAACGACAAGCTGCTGGAGATATCTGATGAAAATACTACTTTGCTAAATGCTTTTAAGCTGGCTGATGATGTCCTTAAAGCAGGTATAAGGGGAGTTACTGACCTGATAACTCTGCCCGGCCTTATAAATCTGGATTTTGCGGATGTGAAAGCAGTCATAAAGGATGCTGGAAATGCATTGCTGGGCGATGGTGTGGCATCCGGTGAGAACAGGGCAATAAAAGCTGCACAGAAAGCGATAAACAGTCCCCTGATAGAGGCTTCCATAGAAGGTGCCAAGGGCATATTGCTAAATATTTCTGGTGGCCCGGACCTTAAGCTGTTTGAAGTAAATGAAGCTGCTGAGATTATCAGGAATGCTTCCAGTTCGGATTCCAATATCATTTTTGGAGCGGTTATTGATGAAAACATGAATGAACAGATAAAGGTAACCATTATCGCTACCGGTTTCAGTGACAAAATAATTGAAACTGTGGGTAAGGGAAAGAAGGAAAAGGAAGAGAAAGAAAAGGAAGATACGGAAAAGGCTTTTGAAAAGGAATTTGTTTCTGAAGAGAAGAAACCCAGAGAGGAGAAAGAGGAGAAACCGGAAGCTGATGAATTTGAATCACTGAGTGATGATTATCTGGATATACCAACATTTTTAAGAAAAGAAAAAGAAAAATAGAATGTGCCATATCCGGGAGATAAAATTTGGAGATATGTTGATGTACAGTCCATTCAGACTAAAAGAAAAATATGGTATTGACCTGTATTTTACTTCCAGGCTGGGAGGCACCAGCAGCAGCCCGTACCACTCTTTAAATCTTGCCTATCATGTGGGAGATGATTATGGCGATGTGTCCGCAAACCGCCGGACGGTTTTAGAAGAGCTGAAATTAGGCCAGCAGATTTATGATATAAAGCAGGTCCATTCAGATAAAATAGTAGATCTGGGCCGGGAGAATTATCAGCATGCTGGGCAGTCAAAGATACAGGCAGATGCCCTGGTTACCGGTCTTGATCAGAGAGCGGTTATGGTTATGGGCGCTGATTGTAATTTAATGATGGTAGTTGATACCAAAAATAGAGTTATTGCTGCTGTTCATTCTGGTTGGAAGGGTACCTTAAAAAAAATACTGCAAAAAACTATTGGTCATCTAGAACAGTCATATGACAGTTTTGCCGGGAATCTATTGCTATACCTGGGCCCCAGCATAAGAAAATGCTGTTATCAAGTTAAAGAAGATCTGGTGGAAAGGTTTGTCAAGAATTTCGGGGAAGGCAATTATTATTACCGGAAAAACAATAATATTTATCTGGATTTAACGGGATTAAATATTCAGCAGGCCCGGGATGCAGGTCTGATAGATAATAATATATTTGATTCAGGGATATGTACGTTTTGTGATGAAAGATTTTTTTCTTACCGGAGGAATAAAGTTACCGGCAGGCAGGCTGCAATAGGGATGATAAGGGGATAGCAATGGATTATAAACTCAGGGTAACTCAGCTCAAACAGAAGGTTGAAGAAGCCTGTCTGAGAGCGGGCAGAAAACCCGGGGAAGTAACTATTATTGCTGCTGCCAAATATGCACCTGCAGAAATAGTACAGAAGGTGGTAGATTGCGGAATTACACATCTGGGTGAAAACAGGGCACAGGACCTGATGGAAAAGAAAAATAAGGTAAAAAATAATCTAACCTGGCATTTTATCGGCCATCTGCAAAGCAGGAAAGCAAAAACAGTAGTTCCGGCAGTAGAGTATATACATTCAATTGATAAATTAAGCACTCTGCAGAAAGTGAATAAAGTTGCAGACAAAATAAATAAAAAACAGAAGGTTCTCATTGAAGTAAATGTTTCAGGAGAAGAATCAAAGTATGGTATGGATTGCAAACAGCTAGAGGATTTTTTAATTCAATCGACTACTCTGGAGCATGTGGATATAAGGGGCTTTATGACTATGGCTCCATTAACTAAAGATTGGGAAATGATAAGGGCTATTTTTAAAAAATTAAGGGACGTAAGAGATGATTTAAATGAAAGGTTTAAGCAGTATTCCTTAACTGAGTTATCTATGGGCATGAGCAATGATTATAGCATAGCTGTAGAAGAAGGGGCCACCATGATAAGGGTGGGCTCTGTATTATTTAAGTAGCAAAGGAGTAATAATGAGTGGTATATTAAGAAAAACATTTGCTTTCTTGGGTTTTTCTGATCCGGACGAGTATGAAGGGGAACATAGCCTAGACGAAGAAAATAACGATGAATATGATGTAAAAGAGAAGTACTATGGCAGCCGTATTGGTTCCAGCAGGGCCAAAAGAAAAGTATCCTTTTTAACCGGTGTGAAGCCGGAACCAAAGTCCAGGGTATTTATTGCCGAACCCCATAATTTTGAAGATATGCAGGTTATTGGACAGAATTTTAAATCCACTATTCCGGTTATTATTAATTTACAGAATACCAATACAGAACTGTCCAAAAGAATTATTGATTTTTGCAGCGGACTGTCTTTTGCCCTGGAGGGAAACATTCAAAAGGTTGCAGATCGGGTATTCCTTATAACTCCCTACAATGTAGAGGTTACCTCGGAGGACAGGGAGCTGCTAAAAGAAAAAGGGTTGTTTAATCAATTTTAGGAGGATTTTTTAGTTGTGACTTATAGACTGGGAATAATTGGCTGTGGAAATATGGGGGAAGCCCTGTTAAAAGGAATTATTGACTCGGATGCAGTTGGTTTAGAAGAAATTATAATTTATGACAAAGACTCAGACAGGCGAAGTTATTTAAAATCCCAATACTCTATTAACCTATCAGATAATTTAAAGGATACTTTGGACTCTGAGAATATACTTCTGGCTATCAAGCCCCAGAACTTGCATGAATTTATAGAGCAGGTTAAAGAGATTAAGCTGGAGGGGAAAAATATTATAAGTATCCTGGCGGGCATACCTACCGGATACTTTGAAAAAAAGCTTGGCCGGCTTTCAGTTATTAGGATTATGCCCAATACGCCAGCTCTGGTTAAACAAGGTATGCTGGTTATCAGCAGGGGCGAGTATGCTTCTCAACGGGATCTTGATTTTGCTAGGATGATAACTTCCAATCTGGGAGAGGCAGTGGTGGTAGAAGAAAAATTTCAAAATCTGGCTACAGCCTTAAGCGGCAGTGGTCCGGCTTACTATTTCCTTTTTTGTAAATGTTTAATAGATGCCGCCGAAAAAAAGGGCATGGACAGGCAGGTAGCCAAAAAGTTAGTGGTGGAAACCATGGCTGGTTCTGCAGCTTTGATTAAAGAAAGCGGCCGGGAACTGGACCAGCTGATAGACATGGTAACTTCACCGGGGGGCACAACAGAGAAAGCGCTGGAGCAATTTAGGGCATGGAATATTGAAGAAATGGTAAGAAGCGCTATAGAGAGCGCTATTGGCAGAGCACATGAATTGGAAAGATTACAGGACAGTGAGGAGTAAAGTATGAGGCTTGCCTTTGATTTGGTGATTTATTTTTTGCAAATCTATGTATGGATTATTATATTAAGAGCTATACTTAGCTGGTTTAATATCAGACCCAGGGGTGTATGGCTTACTGTGTATAGATTTATTGCAGAAATAACCGATCCTTTTTTGAAGATTTTTAAAAGAATAATTCCATCTATAAGGGTAGGAAGGGCTTATCTGGATTTATCTTTTATAGTAGCAGTTTTAGCCATACAGTTTATAATATTTTTATTGAGAATAATTATGTATAGGGTAATAATTTGACAGGAGGAAATGCTATGCCAATAAGTTCAGGAGATATTCAAAAGAAAGAATTTCATATTGCATTCAAAGGTTATAAGCCGGAAGAAGTAGATAAGTTTTTAGACATGATATCTATAGAATTTGACCGAATGGCCAAGAAGAATGAGGAATTACAGGAATCTATAGATAAGCTCAAGTATGAAAGAACCAATGAGTCTGACGAGATGAAGCAGGTTTTGCAGGACGCTCTGGTATCTGCGCATAAGGTTGCAGAGGATATCAAACAAAAAGCCAAGGCAGAGGCTGAAAATATTTATAATCAGCGTAAAGTAGAAGCAGAAGATAAATTGAAAGAACTGGAATTAAAGAAGCAAAATATAGAACAGGGTATGTTGAGAGTAAAAGAAAAATACCTGAACCTGAAGAAGTACTTGCAGGATGCACTGCAAAACATAGAGGGGTTTGAGGAGAAAAGTGAAAACCAGTCCCCACCAGAACCAATGCAGGAAGAGGTAGTATCAGAAACCGAAAGCCAGGAACAAACAATAGATGATGAAAAGAATTTGCAACAAGATAATATGCAGGACCAGGAAAAGAGTGAAGGCAGCCAAAACTCTCAGCCCGGCCAGGAAGAAAAAGAAGAAGAACCTGAAAAAGAGGATCATGATGAGGCAGAACAAGAGGAAGAAGAGGAAGATGACGAAGATGAAGATTTTAATATCGGGAAGAAGGGCAAGGGCCTTGATATAGCTAATCCTGATATAATTGATGACTTTTTCAAGACGGATGAATGACCAAGTTATTAAAGTTTATGTCCGGCCCGGTTCCTCCGTAGACTGTGTTGATGGATGGTATGGGGAACATATAAAAATAAGATTATCTAAACCACCACAAAAAGGTAAGGCCAATCAGGCATTAATAGGCCTTATTGCTTCAAAATTAAATTTACCTACCCAGAATGTTGCCATAATATCTGGTAATAAATCAAATTATAAAAAGATACTGATTAAAACCCCCCATAGATCTGACATTATAAGTAAATTACTTAATAGTTAGTTCAAAAATTTAATGAATTTCTAATTTTATTCAATCTTTGTATCTTTAAACCATATTATAGCTGATATTATAGTAATAAAAATATATTATAATATATAAAACCAAAAATATATAATAATATAAAAAATTAATCAAAATTGACAAATATTAGCTAACTATATATTATAATAACAATAAACTAGTATTAAAAAGTAAGAATTAAATCAATATAAACCATAATATACTATAATAAAATGTACTTTATTTTATTAATAACCAAAAATAAAGAAGTAGCAAAGAAAGCTAAAAATAGGCATATAAAAAACTTTAATATAATTATTAAAACAGATCAAAACAACATTGAAGCAATAATACAGGAATATATGCCGAAATATATTATAATAGCTGAAGATTTGCAGAATTTAGATGATTTAAGAGATTATATATCCGATAATACAGATAGTGAATTAATAATTGCCGGGAAGAACAAAACACGGTCCGGCTGTATTCAGGTCCAAGAGTTACAGTGTATAGAAGATCTGGACCAGATATTGAATATAATAAGCAAGCTGGAACAAGAAAAATCGGAATATAAGGTAATTAACCAGCAGGTAACTTCATTATTTTCTGTTCAGGGCGGGGTAGGCAGAACCAATATTGCTTTTAATATGGCATACTATCTGGGCAAAGCAAAAAAGCTTGATGTTTTACTGATTGATTTAAATTGCTGCGAAGGTCAAACAGATCTAGCCTATGATTTAAATATACCCAAATACCCCAATATGGGTAAATTTTTACAGGAAACAGAAAATAGTCCACAATCATTATGGGATTCCATAATACCGGTAAAGAAGTTAGGCACAGATATACTTCAGGCGCCTCTAACTATCGAGCAGAGTGACAATATTTCCATAGATATAATTGATGAAATTATTTATAGTGCCAGAAAAAGATATGATTATATACTGGTAGATCTACCCCATAATTACCAAAATTATGTATTTGAAATGCTAAATCTTTCCACCAAGATTATCTTCATCTTTACTCCAACCATGGTGGCAACTCATAGAATAAATAAATTTTTAAAATTTCTATCCGGACACCAGGATAGAGAGGCTTTATTGAATCAAGCCAATGAGGATGAGGAACAAATAGAATTATTCCAACAGCAACTTAATATAAATCTGGCAGGATCAATTCCTAGTATGGAAAAAAGCCATAAGATTAATGGTTTTTTGGATATGCAGCCTCAGTTATCCTGCTTAGAAAAGATGATTATTTAATATGGAACAGGAAAAAAAATTATACACCATTAAGGAAGTTTCAGAACTGGTGGGTATAAGTGAATCCGAGATAATAAGGATGGTAATGTTAAAAAAATTACCAGCTATAAGGCTGGGTAAGGCAATAAGAATAAATGAAAATGATCTGGAGGAGTTCTTAAATAATTTTATAGGCAAAGAGGAGCTTGCCGGTAAATCTGAAGAGGAGGCTCCAGTACTATATACTGCAGAACAGGTAGCAAAAATATTGAAATTGTCGGTGGATAATATATGGAATCTTTTAAAAACCGGAGAATTAAAGGGATTTAAAATCAGAGAAGGAAGAAGCTCCTGGAGGATTCCACAGGGCAGTATTGAAGAGTTCATTGAGAGAAGAACCCAGAAGAGCGTATAGGGGAAAAATGAAGGGGGAAGGACAGAAAAAAAAGAGCCTTACTTTTTGGGAGAAGGCATCAATTCTAATAATAATTTTTTTAATAATTGTGATACTGGTACTGATTTTTTACCAACAATTAATGGAGTATCTTGAAATTTTAAAAGCCTGGTATGAGAGTGGTTAGCAAGAAGATAAAGTTTTTAAGAGGAGGTGAAATAAAGTGAAAAAGTTAATGAGAGTATTGATCGCGCTAGGTTCATTAGTAGGTATTTGCTCTACAGTAAGATGGTAGAAAAAAGAAGAAAGTTCTATTAAGAAAGGAAGGTGAAATAAAGTGAAAAAGTTAATGAGAGTATTGATCGCGCTAGGTTCATTAGTAGGTATTTGCTCTACAGTAAGATGGTAGAAAAATTATATTAAATCGCCTTGTTTTGGTATAATTTTTTATATTTGAACTAAAAGGGAAATTAGTGAGCAATACTAAAAAGTTGATTTTACAGGTTTATGTTCATGCTGTCTTTATAATTGGCATATTCTTGCTATCATTGGTGATTATAAAGTATAGCAATGTTTCCTTGGTGGGAGTGGTGCTGTTCGGGTTTCTGGTATTTGCATCAGACAATCTATCATCACCACTCCCCAAAACTGGCAGTGTATCAGTTAATTTTGGTATAACTATGGCCAGCTTAATTCTATTTGGTCCAGCTACTGCCAGTATAGTTACCATAATATCTGTGTTCAATATTAAGGAATTTTTAAAGAAGGTTCCCTACTATAAACATCTCTTCAATGCGGGTCAGTACCTTATATCCATAGGGGTGGCCAGCATAGTTTTTGAAGCTTTATTCAACCGGTCTGTTGGTAATTTTCTTTCTTTAAATAATATTGGAGTAATTTTTCTTTCTGCCATTATTTTCTTTTTTTTAAATACTACTTTGACTACAGGTGCTATAACCCTGAGTGAATCGGCAGGATTTTTAAATATCTGGGTTTTCAATTTTGCCTGGCTTACTCCTTTTCATATATTCTTAACTCTAATGGCGGTTGCCATATCTTTCCTATATTCTACTTATGGGCCTTTTACCCTGCTTTTTACATCATTGCCCTTGATAATAGCCCAGTATACTTATCTTTTAAGGATAAAAGAGAGAAAAGCCCTGTTAAGCAGTATTTTACAGATAGTAAAGATAATGGAGGCCAAAGATGTTTATACTGCCAGCCATTCCATGAGAGTGGCTACTTATAGTGAAGAGATAGCCAGGGAAATGAAATTAAATGAATACGATGTTGAAATAATTAGAAACCTCGCCAATCTGCATGATATAGGAAAGATTCAGGTTGATTTGTCTATATTAAATAAACCAGCTGAATTAAGCCGGCAGGATTGGGAAGAGGTTAAAAAACATCCAGAAGTGGGTTATGAGATAGTAAAAGAGATAACCTTTTTAAAAGATGCTGCTTCTGGAATACTTTATCACCATGAAAAAGTTGACGGCAGTGGGTATCCGAGAGGATTAACGGGAGACCAGATACCTTTATTTGCTAAAATTTTGTGTGTAGCAGATTCCTATGATGCTATGACTACTGACCGGCCCTATACCAGGGCATTGACCAAACAAGAGGCCATAGGGGAATTAAGGAGAAACTCGGGGACTCAGTTTGATGGAGAAGTTACCGAGGCTATGGTAAAGGTATTAGCCAGGCAATAAGCATGGATAGAGGTTACTATAAAATATTAGGTTTAACCATTGCCCTGCTGGCAGCAGGAGCTGTTGTGGGTTATCTGTTCTTTTATTTTTTAAAAGAACCTTCTGTGTTTATTATTGATAAATTTAAAGTATTGCAGGGCTTCTTCGGTATCCGGGAATATGATCAGGACATGACTCTGGTTTATACACTGATTATTATTTTTTTTGGAAACCTTTTGTCTACTCTTGGCTACCTGGGTTTGGGTTACCTGAAAGCCAGCCTTCCCCTAGCTTTTATTACCGGATTCTTTATTATAATATTTCTGTTCTCTGGTACAATCCGGCATGCACAGAGCATTCCTGCAGATGTTATTTTGCTGGTTTCAGTAGAAACTGTTTACAGAATGCTTATGCTAAGTTATGGAGAGTACTGGGCAACCTATAAAAATAGAAATAAACCGCTGGCTTATGCTTTAATATCCATTACAGCGGTTTTATTTCTATTTGGAATTGGTTTCGAGGTTTACTCTATTTTTTACTTATAATATAACAGGCCACTAGTAATATTAGCGGCCTGTCTGAGTATTTATATTTCAGCCAACTTATCAAAAGTTGGTTTAAGGGTCGGGTACAGGCTCTTGTAAACCTCAAATAACCCTTCATAGATTTTTTTATTGGATTTGTCGGGAAGAAGTTCGGTTTCTGTTTTTATGACTTCAGTAGCCTGTTCAACAGTGTCCCAGATACCACATCCGGTTCCGGCAACCAGGGCTGCACCATAAGCACCGCCTTCCTTGCTTCCGCTAACTGTTTTTACCGGGAGCTGGAATATGTCTGCCAGCATCTGTCTCCACAGCTTGCTTGACGATCCTCCCCCGGATACCCTGATTTCTTTAGCTTTTAAATTGGTATCCATTTCTGTCATCAGTTCATAAATCTGCTTCTGGCTGAAAGTAACTCCTTCCATAACGCTCCTGGCAAAATCTTCATGGTTATGTCTAAGGGTAACTCCAATGAACACTCCTGAAGCATTAGGATCAGGGTAGGGACATCTTTCACCTATAAGGTAGGGCAGGAAAACCAATCCTTTACTACCAGGTTCAGATTCTTTTTCCACCGCTTCATCAATTATTTTGTAAACATCCTGATCTGTTTCTTGGGCAATTTTATTTTCAAATCTACACAACTTATTCTTAAACCACTGGAATGATCCTC
Organism: Actinomycetes bacterium; assembly: GCA_022396035.1. Lineage (NCBI taxonomy): Bacteria > Bacillati > Actinomycetota > Actinomycetes > Actinomycetes bacterium. Next base: position 53,826 of record JAIOXO010000008.1, read on the forward strand.
CTGCAGCCAGGGTTACGCCCATAATATTCCACTTATTAGGAGCATTACTGCAGAACACCTGGAAATTACCGGTATGGTTAAAAGTATAATTATTAAGCCCCATGGAAGTGACCCCGGCTGTACCCAGGGTAATTCCCAGTATACCTTCAATTATCAGGCCGGTACCTGTAGTCTGGATAACCGCATCTCCTCCGCCACCGGCGACCGGTACTGATTTGGGGAGGCCGGTCTGTTCAGAGGCTTCTCCGGTTAAGTGTCCGGTAATTTCGGGAGATTCATAAGCCTGGGGGAGCAGCTCCAGCGGTATATCCAGTATCTCTAACAGTTCCTGGCTCCACTTTCTGTTCTTAACATCAAATAAGCCGGTTCCAGAAGCATCAGATACTTCGGTGGCAAATTCGCCGGTAAGCCTGAATCTGATATAATCTTTAGGATTTAAGAATATTACTGATTGTTTGTAGTGCTGGGGCTCTTCTTGCTTCAGCCATAAGATTTTCCCCCCGGTATATCCAGGCAGCATGCTATTGTTAGTGTATTTCAGCAGCTCCTTTTTGCCCCCTACTGCTTTATAGATATCCTGGCATTGCTTATGTGATCGTTGATCATTCCACAGGTAAGCGGGCCTTACTACCTGATGGCCTTTGTCCAGGGCTACCAGGCCATGCATTTGGCCGGATAAACCAATGCCCTTTACTGCCTGGGGGTTTACCCCGCTTTTTTCCATTATTATTCGTATGGTTTTTGCAGTAGCTTTCCACCAGTCATCCGGGTTTTGCTCTGCCCATCCCGGCTTGGGGGTATAAAGGGGATATTCTTCCATAGCCGAGGCAATAACCTTTCCGGTGCTGTCTATTAAAATAGACTTACAGCCTGAGGTCCCGATATCGGTACCGATAATATATTGTTCTTGCATTTTTCTCCCCTCGTTTAAAGGTATTTTACTCTTATATGTTTAATTAAAAGATATTCGTATAAGCCTTCAGGTCCATGTTCATGTCCGAAACCACTGTCTTTCCAGCCGCCGTAGGGAGCATAAAGAACTCCAGCGTCTACATTGTTTATGGCTACATTTCCGGAATCAATTTCTTTGGATAACTTATTGGCCAGGCTCAGGCTTTCCGTAAATACTATTGCTGCCAGCCCATAAACCGAATCATTTGCCAGCTTCACTGCTTCTTCAACAGATTTAAATGGCATTACACCAACTACCGGCCCGAAGGTTTCTTCCTGCATAACCAGCATGCCGTGGTTAACGTCACGCAATATGGTGGGTTCAAAATAGTAGCCTTTCTGATATTTTTCACCTTCAGGTTTATTACCGCCGCAGGCCAGCTTAGCTCCCTTGGATAAAGCATCTTCTATATGCTGTCTGGCCGTATCAATTCCGCCCAGCGTACACATGGGACCTAAGTTGATATCTTCTTTTAGGCCATCTCCTATACTCAACTTCCTGGTTTCTTCTACAAATTTCTCTAAAAATTGTTCATAGATACTTTCATCAACATATATTCGGTTAATTGCAATACAGATCTGGCCCATATTCCTAAACGATCTTCTTACTGCTCCTTTTACTGCCTGATCAAGATTGCAGTCCTTGCATATCACTGTAGGAAGGCTTCCGCCCAACTCCAGGGATACTTTTTTAAAAGTATCAATGCATCCTTTTAAAACCTGCCTGCCGGTACTGGTGGATCCGGTAAAGGCAACTTTTTTAACTATCTTGCTGTCGAATAGAACTGGTCCCACTTCTGAACCGGAACCGGTTATGGCATTTATCACTCCGGTGGGAACCCCTGCGTCCTGAACGCATTTTACAAAAGCAAGCGGGGATAAAGGGGTTTCGGAAGGCAATTTAGCAATAATGGTGCAACCTGAAGCCAGGGCACCTCCAACTTTCCATGCCAGAAGTTCGATAGGATAGTTCCAGGGAGATATGGCCGCAGCTACTCCTATAGGCTGATAGATAACCCTGCTTTCCATATCCTGTTCCTCATTAGGCACAATTCTTCCATAAACCCTTTCTCCTTCTTCGGCGTAGTAGCTTAATATGTTGACGCCTTTTTCCACTTCACCAAGGGCTTCTTTAAAAGGTTTTCCCTGTTCCTGAGTCATAAGTCTGGCAATTTCCTCTTTTCTCTCTTCTACCAGCTTGCTTGCTTTTCTCAGATATCTACCTCTGGTAAAAGGCGATAAAGAAGACCAGCCTTTAAATGCGGAATTTGCAGCTTCTATAGCCTTTTCAACATCTGGTTTATGAGCTTTAGGAACCTGAGCAAAGACTTCACCTGTAGCTGGATTGGTAACTTCTATTTTGTCTCCATCCAGGGAATCAACCCATTCGCCTCCGATTAACATTTGTTTTTTTAGCATATTACTATACTCCCTATAGATATTTTAAATTTAACTTATTGTTCTGAGGGATCAATTTTGCAGGTTACCCATACTACTATCAGTGGTAAGTTACCTGACTGTTTGGTGGTATGAAAAACTCCAGGTGGAACATACAGAGCGTCACCCTGTTCTACTTCATATTCGTCTTCGCCTACTACCATGGTTCCTTTTCCCATAACTACATAATATACTTCTTCCATGTCATCATGGGAATGTCCGGTAGTAGTTCCAGTAGGGTAGATAGTGGTGTGGCCAAGGGTTAATCTTCTGGATTGGCAACCTTCGTCTTGGGGATTGATTAAATAATAGGTGTCTCTTAGAACTACCTTGTCCCGGTTTTTTACTCTGTCTCTTAACGATCTGGGATCAATATCAGCAGCTGCATCCTGGATATTTTTTACATATTTCATTACTTTTCCTCCCTGACAAGTCATATAATTATTAAAAGGTCCGGCAACTGTATTATACTAATAACCCAAGTTATTTTTAAGCTGCCTGGTTCAGAATAAGATTTTACACAAATTTTGTCTGATATCAATTGGTTTATTTGATTTATTGGAGTTCTTTGCCTGAAACCAAGATTCCATATATCCTAAACCTTTCCTAAATTGGCATTATTATAGCAGTATATTTTTCATATTCAAATTAACAAAATATTCTGACCATAGCGCATGTTTAGCCAGTATACATGGGTCAGTAAGCGGTTGCAATGTTGTTATGTAGGGTAATTGAGTCCATTTATTGGTAAGAATTATGCATTAGTGCAATAAAATTTGATTTATTCTTTTAATGTTTTCCAAAAGGGCTTATAATATTCATGTATTTATCAGCACCGGGCAGCGCTCCTGTTTTGGTATAGCTTGATGGTTTTGAGGCCAAATGGGGTTGAGTAGTAGAAGCTCATTAAAGGTTGCAGGTTAGAAATTAATTTTGACTATATTCAAAAAATATGGTAAAAGTTATGAGTCATAAAGTTTGCTGCAGGGTTGACTTGGTAAAGGTCAGGTAGCCTATGAAAGATTTTGCAGAGCATGGTCAGAATCAAGGGAAATTGGGTCTGAAATAAAAATTGACAAATAATTAAAATTTGGATTAGAATTATTAAACCTTTCTTTCCGCAGGTTAAAAACCCATTTTTTCCGAATTAATTTCAGCTACATCTCACTGAAAACCCTCCCCCAATACTGGTCCTCATCCATATCAAGAAGCCCAAGTATCATCTTCTGAATAGAGGAGAGGCTGTCTTTAAACTCTTTTACAACTTTACCATTTTTTAAGATTTTATACGAAGATATGCCGTCAAAATTATAGAATATCCTGGAGGTAGTAGGATAGAATGATTTACGGTATTCAGGATAGATGGGCAAGGACTTAATGCCTTTTTCCTTCATGGCCATCCTTACCTTTCTCTCAATTATACCCTGGATTATCAGTGCTACAAAGAACAGAAACATTATCCCTTCAACCCTTTCAATGTTTTTAAACAGTACGGGAGCAGCCTCATGCACACTTTTAAACTGGTTAAACCTTTTTTCCAGCCGGGGCTGGTATTTGTAGTAGTTTAGCACCTCCCTGGGGCCAATTGAGGTATCAGTAGATAGCAGGGGAAATATCCCGTCAACCCTCCTCTGGCGGGCCAGCCTTTCTTTATCCTGCTCCCAGTATAGGGAGTAGTGGGTTAATGTCTCTATCCTGTATTCTGCAGCCGGCCCAGGCCTGCCCCTGCCCACCTTTTTGCTTTTCTTTTTTATCTTCCTTATGATATCTACATTGATAAAATCCCTGCACCTGTACCTTTTTAGGATGCTTTCTACTGCTTTTCTTATCTGCTCTTTTTCTTTAAGCTCTCTTTTGTTCAGTCTGGGAGAAAGGCGGGTAAGTTCTTTTTCTGCCTTTTTTATCCTTTCCTGTCTCAGGACCCGGTCAAGTTTTCTCTTCTGGCTGGACAGGTACCAGTAGATCCTGTAGCCGCCCTCTTTAGTCCTATAGTCTCCTAAAAGAAGGCTGTAATACTCATAACTGCCGGCAATTTGTTTCCTTAGGATCTGCTTCTTTTCCACCTTTTCTGCCAGCAGTTTTTCTTTAAAGGCCTTTGCCTCATTCCATGTATCGGGCATGGTGGTAATCACCCTGCCTCCGCCTGAGACTATGGCCGATAGATTCTTTTGGGTGCATACCTTGCAGTCTGCCACATAGATAAAGTCAGCCCTTCCAATAATACTCCTCAGGCACCTCCAGGTCTCTATGTGGGTAGTGTCATCAGTACGGTTTCCGGGGTATGTCTTGTAGTGAACCGGTACCGCCCCGTCTGAGGAGACAGTCAGGCTAAATACCAGCTGGGCTAAGTCAGGCCTATGGTCCTTGCTTACCCCCCTGGCCATCTTCAGCCCTGTCTTTGTTGTCCCCGGTATCTTTCCATAAGCCTTTACCGTGGTGGAATCATTGTGGACCCTTCCCGTATCCAGACCCACTTTTTTTATCATCCCTACCACAATCTCGGTCATAAGGGTTGCCCGGTCTGCGCTATACAGCTTATCCAGGGCTCTTGCGAACCTGTCGTCATTGAAGGCTCCTACCGTATCCTTATCCATACCGTGGCAGCCGGGGTCTATGTCTTTGACCCACCCGCCAAGCTCATATAAGGGTTGTCTTCCCAGGGTTATGTTCCATACCAGGAGCATAAGTGCATCTTCTGCAGAAGCTTTTTCATTTCCGTAAGAAGGGATGTGCTTTCCAAAAAGAAACTTAAGCCCTAAGAGATCCGAGGCCTGCTTGACGAGAGGAATACCGGATATATTATATCTTTTTAACTTTTCGGCATCCCTTGACATCTTAACCTATATTATATATTATTGCGTTAAGATGTCAACCTTAGATGAGATCAAAAAATTAGAAGATAAAAGGTCCAGGGCTTTGGACAGGATTCTCTCCATAAAGCTTATGGTGCCCGGCTCATATAATGAGGTGTACTGCAGGTGCGGTAAGAAAAACTGCTGGTGCAGTAGCGGCAAGGGGCACCCCTTTAGGCGCATAACCTTTTCTGAGGACGGAAAGCCCAAAACTAAGTCCATCTGTAAGGAAAATGTAGGATGGATAAAAAAAGTTACCCACAATTACCGTCAGTTCAGAAAAGGCCAAAGAAAGATCAGGGAATATGAGAAGCGCTTAGCAAAGCTTTTGGATAAGTATTTAAAGGAAATTATAGTAAAAACCAGGAAGAAAAAAGAGTATAATTAATTCAAGATTTTTGTGTTTTTAACCTGCGGAATGAAAGATAAACTATAAATTTAACAGTTAATTAGCAAATCTACATTCTGTTTAGAAAGATATAAAACACTTGTAAAACAATTTTAAATTCTGTGTATCATAAAATTAGAGAAGTTCATTTTTATTTATTTGGTTGTTTCCTTTTAGTTCTTTGAAAAAATTATTATTTGCTATCAAAAATTAGCTTTTATAATAGCTTTATATATTTATTTCCCTCCAGGGGAAATATAAATAAAAAATTTATTTATAACCTAGGCTATTAGGAGGTGGGTTTTAAAAGGTGTAGATTATCAAGTTGCAGTTGTAAAAGGAGGTGATCCGGCAAATAAATTATAGAGTTGTAATTTATAAATACCAATATATAGATATTATTTAACTGATGTTAATGATTTATTATTGTAAAAAGTAAGAAAGAGGTAATGAGCTATGAAGAGATTTCTAATTCTCTTACTTGTAGTTGCAATAGCAATTACATTCTCATTCGTAGGCTGTGCTGCTGAAGAGCCTGCTGCTGAAGAACCAGCAGAAGAAGCTCCAGCTGAAGAGCCCGCTGAAGAAGCTGCTGAAGAGCCTGCTGCTGAAGAACCAGCAGAAGAAGCTCCAGCTGAAGAAGCAGCTGAAGGTGAAGTTTTCAGTCTTGAGGATATACCAGAGATTGAAAACAAGTCTACTTTAAACACTATTGTAGAAACTGGATCCATTTTTGACGAAACACTTCCATATATAGAGAAGTTCACCGAAAAAACAGGGGTAGAGGTTAATATAGAAAGAATCGCTACTCCAGTAGTCTACTCTAAAGAAAACGTAGAGCTAGTTGCAGGTACAGGTGTATATGATGTAGTTTATGTTGAAACTGCCTGGACCGATGAATGGGCTAAGTATATGGTACCTTTAGCAGACTTAGCTGCTGAATATGGTTCAGTAGAAGAGTTTGAGATGGATGCTGCTTATCATTCACCAGTAATAATGGAAACCTGTAAAACTGATGGGGCAATAATGACCCTTCCATTTTACAGCTATCACACTGGCATGTTCTTAAGGGATGACATTTATGAGGATCCTACAGAGCAGGCTAACTTTTTGGAAGAGTATGGCTATGAGCTGGCTCCTCCTGTAAATAACGAGCAGCTTACTGACCAGGCTGAATTCTTTACCAGATCAGCTGGTGAAGAACTGAAAGGCGTGCCATTAGAGAAAGATATGAATGGTATAACCATGCAGGCCAGTGCATATCAGGCGAATGATGAGTTCTCAACCTACCTCTGGGGTAATGGTGGAGACTATGTAGATGTAATAAAAGATGATTCTGGTGCTGTAACTGAGTATGTTATCACCAAAGAAAATACTGACCTGATGGTTCAAACCATGGAAGAATATGTAGGCAGGGTACAGTATGCTTCACCCGGTGTTTTAACTGCTAACTTTGACTTTGTTATAGCTGCTGTTAGCCAGGGCGATACACCTATAGTTGGTATGATGTATGGTAACTGTTTCGCCTGGGCCGTAGATGAGCTAAACCAGAACGTAGTACCCAATGATCCTGATGCCAGATTAGGAATCTATCCTCCCATCGGTAAAGGTCCCTATACCGGGGCTTGGTCATTTGGTGTAGCTGCAGCATCTGATAATCAGGAAGCTGCTTACTGGCTGGTAAGATACCTTGCTTCTCTGGAAGCACAGACTGCAGTTATGAAAGAAGCAGGACAGTTGGCTACCAGGTCTGACGTATTAGATGACCCTATCTGGTATACAGAAGAAAACCAGTATCCGTTGGGAATGTTGGTTGATTACCTGAATGACATCTGGAACAACCAGGACTATATTGATACTATAGCTAATGCTTACTACTTTAATTCAGAATCAGCTGGTAAAGTAACTGAAATGCACATGAACACTCTGTCCAAAGGATTCAGCGGCGAGCTGTCACCAGAGGCTTGTATTGAATCTGTAAACAGACAGATGCTTGATTTGGTTGAAAGACATGACTCTATACCAATTAGAGTTGAAGAATAGTAATACAGGCTCTATGGAACAAAATTATACCTAGTGTGATTTAATCTTTAGAGTAAGGGGAGGGGATGAGATAAATCTTATTCCTTCCCCTTTGCAAGTACTAATTTTAATATGAAAGAATGATGTTTAGGATTAGGAAAAGAGGGAGGAAGTAGATAATATGTCGACTACAAAAAATGATGATGTTACCATTAATAATGTGGATTTAGGAAGGAAGCCCTCAGTCTGGGAAGTTCTTTCAAGTGAGAAATATTTTAAATGGATGTTAATTATACCGCTTCTGCTAGTACTTCTGGTATTCATGATATACCCGTTAATCTACAGTATTTTTAATTCTTTTTTTGATGCTGATTTATCAGGCAGAGTCGCAGTTGGATTAAAGAACTACAAAGATATGTTAAGAGATACCGATTTCTGGATACCTCTGAGGAGAACCGCAGTAGTGACAGTGGTTTGTATCGTAAGCGAAATTCTTATAGGACTGGGTATAGCAACTTTATGGAATAGAAACTTTAAAGGAGAAAATGTTATTCGTGGCCTTATACTCTTACCACTGCTGGTTGCACCTCTAATTTTGTCCATTGTTTGGAATTTCTTGCTTGAGTATGATATTGGTTTTATTAACCAGTTCCTGGCCGCAATAGGCATAGGAAGGGTAAAATGGTGGGCTCCCAGCGGAGCTTTATTTACAATCTGTGGTATTACTGTATGGCAATGGTTCCCGTTTTCAGCCTCAGTATTACTGGCTGGTTTGAAGAGTCTTCCCAAAGATACATTTGAAGCTGCCCAGGTTGATGGAGCAAAAGGCTGGCAGGTATTTCGAAAATTAACTCTGCCCATGTTAACTCCTTTGATTATGATCATAGTGTTATTGAGGACTATGTGGCTTATAAGGTTGTTTGATCCTCTATACGGTACAACTCGTGGAGCCGTAAACACAGAGCTATTAGACTGGATGGTATACAGGACTTCTTTTGTATATTTTGATGTCGGTTATGGTTCAACACTGGCAATAATGAGCTTATACTTAACTATTATTATTGCCGCACTTATGTATAGACAATTGATTAAAGCGTTAGACGCGTCAAAATAATGATAAGGATGGTGTGTAATGTATAATAAAGATTCAATAGGGAAAAGAATAGCTTTTTGGATAATTACGGCGATTATATTATTGGTAGTATTGGGTCCTCTACTATGGGTTTATTTAACTGCATTTAAGCCGGCCCAAGATATTTTTACTGGCCAATTAAGCCAACAATTTATGTTTACTCCTACTTTGGAAAATTTTGATAGGCTATTCAATCAGTTTCCATTTTTTCAAAATTTACTAAATACACTTATTGTTAGTGTGGTCAGCACTATATTTGTAATGATTATTGCCGTACCTGCGGCGTACAGTTTTGCACGTTGGAATACTGGAGGCGGACATTTGCTGTTTGTTACCATTTCCACCAGGATGTTTCCAGCCGTAGTTGCAGCATTGCCATTTTTTATCGTATTCCGTAATTTAGGTTTATTAGATACCCGAACAGCATTAGTTTTACTATATATGTACTTTAATGTTTCATTTGCCACTTTCTTGCTGTATGGATTCTTTAGAGATGTACCGGCAGAGCTGGAGCAGGCAGCCTTGATAGATGGCTATGGACGATTTAATATCTTTAGAAGGATAGTTATCCCGTTAATACTTCCAGGTATTGCTACCACTTCTGTTTTTTGTCTGATCTGGTCCTGGAACGAATTCTTATTCGCTTTCTTGTTTACAAGGAATGCAGCAAAGACAGTTACTGTTCTCATATCCTCTTTCTGGGGATCTATAGATATACAATATGGAACTATGGCTGCTGGCGCAGCAATAAGCATACTGCCTACATTGATAGCAGCCTGGTTTATGCAGAGGTATATTGTTAGAGGCCTAACCTTTGGTGCAGTAAAAGGATAAAGTTAAAAATAAAAAATAAGACTAATAAAATAGTTATAGACGCTAGTTGGGGGGTTTGTAATAAATGAAATTAAGAATGACGATGGGGAACTGGATATTCTGGTCAGTGCTGGTATGGATTGGTGTTATGTTTCTGTGGATGGGAATTTTTCCTGAAATATCAGCCTGGTTTGGGTTCATTATAGCTACAATACTGGCAGCTATAGTATTTAAATTTGGTCCTCGACCTAAATATGAGGAAGATGAGGAGGAGTAAAAAATGGCAGAAGTAAAATTTGAAAATGTGACCAAATATTATGGAAAGAAATTGGCTATAGAAAATTTGAGTTTTACATGTAAAGAGGGTGAATTTGTTTCCATTTTAGGCCCAACCGGTGCAGGTAAGAGCACCATTCTAAAAATGGTTGCCGGAATCGAAACTATTACCTCAGGTACAATATATTTTAATGGCCACCCGGTAAATAAATTACCGCCTCATGCCAGAAATGTATCTATGGCTTTTGAGACCTATAATCTATACCCGCATTTCAAAGTATATGATAATATTGCCTTTCCTTTGAGGGCGCCAAAATGGAATTATAGGTTAACCAAGGAACAGGAAAAGGAAAAGGTAGTAGAAATTGCTAAATTCCTGGGTATAGATGTTTTGCTGGATAGAAAGCCACAGGCGCTTAGTGGCGGACAAAAACAGAGGGTTTCATTGGCCAGAGCTTTGGTCAGAAAGCCCGAGGTTTATCTCTTGGATGAACCTATAGCCCACCTTGATGCTAAGCTGAAGTTTTCAACCCAAACCCTGTTAAGGGAATTTGCGGTGGAGTACGGCAGTACCATTATTTATGTTACTCATGACTACAGAGAGGCTTTAGCTTTATCTGACAGGATGATAGTTCTAAGGCAGGGTAAGATAGAACAGATGGATACTCCAGAGGAGATCTATGAAAATCCATTGACAGATTTTGTAGGGATTTCAGTAGGTGAGCCTCCAATGAATCTGGTAGATGGAAATTTAGTAGATAGGGATGGAAAAACTTTCTTTAAAGCGGGAGAATCCTTTGATCTAGAACTGTCGGGAGATGCTGCGGTTGAAGCCAAAAAAACAGCTAAGACTGTAAGCCAGGAACTAGATATAAGAATAGGTATAAGAAGTGAATACATAAAGCTTAGCAAGGAAAAACAATCCGATAGAGCCTTCCAGTTACCGGTTTATGCAGTAACCCATGAAGCTGAAAGTACTTTGGTTTACTTTGAACTGGAAAACACTTTTCTCCACGCAAGAATTAGAGGCGGCAAGGAAAGTAAACAGTTTAGAATTGGAGATAAGGTATGGATTGAGCTTCCTATAGAGCATACTTTCTTTTATGTACCAACTGTAAAATTGACTAAGTAATAGGTGAGGTGAAAATGAGTAGGATAGATTGCAAAAATGTTTGGAAGATTTATCAAGGAGATGTAGTAGGAGTTAAGGACTTAAATTTTACCTGTAATGATAAAGAATTCCTTGCAATACTGGGTCCCTCAGGAAGTGGTAAAAGCTCTACATTACGAATGCTGGCAGGACTGGAGGAAATCAGTAAAGGTGATGTACTGTTTGATGGAGAGAGGGTAAATGAAAAAGGTCCCGCTGATAGAAATATAGCACTGGCTTTTGAGTCTTATGCTCTTTATTATTCCATGAATGTTTATGAGAATATAGCATTCCCGCTGAGGGCAAAGGGCATAAAAGGTAAGCAACTTGACGATATGGTTATGGAAATTACTGAAGCTCTCAACCTTAAAACCATCCTGAAAAAGAAACCTGGATCATTGGCAGGGGGTTATCAGCAGAGAGTTTCTCTGGCCAGAGCCCTGGTTAGAAAACCCAAGCTTACACTTTTAGATGAGCCCCTATCACATATGGATCAGCGTATAAGAGGTGAAATAAGGGCCCAGATCAGCAGGATACATGAAGAGTTGAGCAATACCACCATTTACGTCACCCATGACCAGGCAGAAGCTATTGCCCTTTGTGACAGGATGCTGGTAATGCATGAGGCTAAAAAGCAGCAAATTGGTACTGTGGATGAAATTTACAATCAGCCAACCAATAAATTTGTGGCTAACTTCATTGGCCAGCCCGGTATGAATTTCGTTAATTGTACTGTTGAATCTACCAACAAAGTATTTATAAAAACCGAAAAAGGCAAACAAGTATTTGCCATCAAGGATTCAATTGATGAAAAGTATGTAGGCAAACAGGTAGTTATGGGGGTTAGGCCTCAGCAGATAAAATTGGTTGATAAAGACGACAGGGAATCAGTAATAGGTGGAACTGTAAGGATAGTAGAGTTCCAGGGTGACAGTACAGTTATAACTGTAGAGATAAGCGATGAGGACAAATCACAAATACAGATAGTTATTACTGCAGGTGGCCTCAAGTTCAAGAGAGGCGATAATTGCTGGATGGAATTTGACCCACAGCTGATACATCTTTTTGATGAAGAAAATGAAGAAGCTATTATAAATAGGCAAGCTTAGGTACTGATTCATAACTACAATTTATAGCGGTCAGCTATGAATAATTGTAGATAGGCATAAAGCTTAATTGAAGAATATGCCCTATTACAGTTCATTATTATTTAAATAAACTGTAATAGGGCATATCTTTTTTAGGCTGGTATTTTTTTAGACATCTATATATTTACTCTGATATTTAAATTTCTACAATAAATAATTACCAGTATTGATTCAAACCGGTTACCGGTTGTTTTACATATTAATCATTACCTTTATGGCGCTCTTGTCGTCTCTGGCAGTAATAAATGCTTCTTCCGAATCATCAAAATTAAACCTGTGGGTAATGAATTTTTTAACCTTTTCCTTGTTTTTAAGTATTATATCCAGTGCTATGGGGAAAGAATTTGCATACCTGAATGTAGCTATAAGCTGTTGTTCTTTAATAACCATCTGGGTAATAGGTGCCTCCTGGGTCATCTTGGTATGGAAACCTATAGCAGATATCCTTCCGCCTACTTTTACCCGGTTACTGGCGTCGATAAGTGCTGGTTCTGAGCCGGAGCACTCATAAGCTATATCAAAATAATTACAATATTTACCGGGGTCATCACTGGTAGGATTTATGGTAAATTTCGCTCCCATTTCTTCAGCGGTTTTTAGCCGGTCATCCCTTATATCTACCATGGCAACTTCCCTGGCTCCAGCACTATAGGCTGATATCATACAGCATAATCCGACTACGCCGCTGCCATATATAATTACTTTATCTCCCAACCCTGTTCCTACGCTTTTTGAAGAAAATACTCCTACGGCCATAGGTTCAACCAGGGTAGCCAGTTCTGGATCAATACCTTCTGGCACTTTATGTATAAAGGATGCATCGAAAGTAACATATTCCCTCAAGGCTCCATCAATAGGTGGGGTGGCATAGAATTTATGTTCAGGGCAAAGATTATACCTGCCGGTACGGCAAGCTTCACACTTTCCGCATACTACAAATGGTTCTATTACCACCAGGTCTCCAATGTTCAGATCTTTGACTTTAGAACCAGTTTCAATTACTTCTCCTGAAACTTCATGTCCAAGTATGAGGGGTTCCCTAACAATCATATCTCCAATTCTTCCATGCTCATAGTAATGAATATCGGAACCGCAAACACCTACTGATTTTACTTTTATTAACACCTCTTCATCTTTGGGTTGGGGGCGGGGTATTTCCTTTTCCTCAAAAATGTGTTTTTCTTTAAGATACAGTGCTTTCATAGATGTGCTACTCCTTTTTAGGTTTTAATTTTTTATTATTTTTAAAATTAAGCTGACTACCTGGTTTAGAACATAAATATATCTATTAAAATTAAATCGTAAATCACCGTTTAAAATGATATTACTGGTAGCCTATTTTATATCTAACAGGATTAAAATACATTATAATATATCTATATTAATGCGCAACATATGTTAGAAAGAGACCAAAGAATAAGGGGAGTTATTATGGGATGAAATGACAAATTGGCAACCAGTTTTAAGGCCTTTGTGGTTGAGGTTTAAGGTTTACATTTTTTATGGTTTCATTTAGAATTATTTTAAATTTGACTATCTTAAAAAGGTTTTCTTAACTTTCGTTCAGCGATAATTATTATGTTTTCTACAGAACTTTTAACAGGTTAACCAAATATTAGTAAAAATAATTTCTTCAAATTTAAAATAGGTTTTTTATAGCAAAAGAAAATTTATATGGTTTGGGGTATACCTTAAACCATAGGCATGATTTTTTATAAATGTTAAAGATGTAAAGGAGCGACTATGAGCATTTTATCTGATTTTAAGCTGGATGGTGAAAAGGCGATAGTAACTGGAGCCAGCAGGGGGCTGGGCAGAGAAGTAGCCCTGGGCCTTGCAGAAGCAGGAGCTGATGTGGCAGTGGTGGACAGGCTGGTGGATCAGGGAAAAGAGACCTCTGATTTAGTGAGGGGACTGGGCAGAAAATCCATAACTCTTGAAGCGGATGTAACTAATGAAGATGATGTTAAAAAAATGGTGGAAGATGTTATGTCAGAGTTTGGTAAAATAGATATTTTGGTAAATAATGCTGGCATTGTAACCTGGACAGCAGCTGAAGATATGGATTATGATGAATGGAAGAGTGTTATAGATGTAAACTTGAATGGTGTGTACCTGTGTTCCAAATGGGTTGGCAAGGAAATGATCAAGAAGAAAAAGGGAAGCATAATCAATGTATCCTCCATGTCTGCCAAAATTGTAAACTACCCCCAAAAACAGGCCCATTACAATGCCTCCAAGGCAGGGGTCTGTCAGTTAACCAAATGCCTGGCCTATGAATGGGCTCCCCATAATGTGAGGGTTAATGCTGTACTGCCGGGCTATATAGGCACACCTCTGCTTAAGGAAGCAGATAAACACTACCTTGATGAATGGTCAGCCAAGTCGGCCCAAAAGAGAATTGGTGACCCTTCAGAACTTAAGGGCATTTTTGTGTTTTTAGCTTCCAAAGCCGCCAGTTATTTCTGTGGCAGCCTGGTAGTTGCAGATGGAGGCTATATACTGACTTAAAGGTTGTTTTCTAGTGGTTGTTAACTGTAGACAAACAAAAGCTCCCTATAAGATGTTTTACACCTTACAAGGAGCTTTTTATTATCCCAATCCTTACAGCCCTAGTCACTTCCGGCAAAGCTGGAAGATTCTCCCAGGCCTTCACTGCCCATGGCCAGATATCCTCCGGAAGCATCCAGATCTGCCCCGGTTACCGAGCTGGCATCATCACTTAATAGAAAGGCTACTGCT
>JAIOXO010000009.1 GCA_022396035.1 Actinomycetes bacterium
GATGAGGCCTGCACCAAGTGCGGCAGCCAGGACATAGTTAGAAATTATTCAAGTTTTGAATTCAATGCCAATGTAAACAAGGACAGCGGAGGAGGAAGCTGCAGCAGTGGTTGCTGTGGATTCTAAAATAATAAACCTGTAAAAAAAGGGGTCGCTCTTTAGCGGCCCCTTTTGCTATTTAAGACCTTCAAACAAAGCGCTATTTACCCTCTTTAAGCTAATAAAAGTTAAAAAAATTAATATCTCAAAACTCTTGCATTATGAACGATAGTTCATTATAATAATATTATAAATTGAACAATAGTTCATTATAGGAGGTGTTTACAATGCCAGGTTTTGATGGAACAGGACCAGCAGGAATGGGTCCCATGACTGGAAGAGGTGACGGTTATTGTGTTATGCCTGCTGGGTTTATCCCGGCCAGACCTAACCTACAGGTAAATATTACCGGAAACAGGTCGCCAGTATATAGGTTGTATGGCCCAGGATTAAGAAGGGGAAGGTTTTGGCAGGCAAGAGCACCTATAAGATCAGGCCGTAGAGGCAGAAGATAAAATAATAAATTACTATCCGAGGAAAGGAGTGATTGGTATGCCAAGAGGAGATGGAACAGGACCAGCAGGAATGGGTCCCATGACCGGAAGATCAGCAGGATATTGTGCCGGATACAATGTAGCCGGTTTTATGAATCCTTCCGGCGGAAGAGGTTATGCAGGAAGGCCGATGGGAGGATCTGGACGAGGCAGAGGACACAGAAATGCCTATTATGCTACCGGGCTTCCTTTCTGGGCCAGGTATCCGGCACCGCCGGCAGGAGCTGCGCCCTACTATGGGACTGAAGCTGGGCCTGAAGATGAAACCGAGCAGCTTAAACAGCATGCGGATGCATTAAAACAGCAGCTGGATGACATACAGGCCAGAATGGATGAATTGGGCAAATCCAAAAAAGAAGAGTAAAATAATTAAGCAATAATAAAATAAAAAAGGATAGGGCTAAATGAAGGTTTGGTCTCTATCCTTTTTAAAAATTAGAAAAGGTGGAGCAATGAACAATATCGACCAGGACAGCCAGTTAACTGAGAATCTTTCACAGATAAAAAGAAAATTTATGGTTTTCAGCGGCAAGGGGGGAGTAGGCAAAACTACGGTAGCGGTTAATCTGGCCTATTCCCTGATGTCCAAGGGAAACAAGGTGGGACTTCTGGACATAGACATACATGGGCCTAATGTAATAAAGGTTCTGGGTCTGGAAAAAGAAAAGCTTACCGGCAGCGGCCAGAAAATAAAGCCCATTGAAGTCTTTTCCCATATGAAAGTAATGAGTACAGCTTCATTGTTGGAGACCGAAGACAGCCCGGTTATCTGGAGGGGCCCGTTAAAGATGAAGATTATCCGGCAATTTTTAACTGATGTCCAATGGGGAAAACTTGATTATTTGATCATTGATTCACCGCCGGGAACCGGAGATGAGCCTCTCTCCATTGCCCAGCTGATGCCCGATATTACCGGAGGTATTGTAGTTACCACTCCCCAGAAAATCGCTACTATGGATGCCAGAAAGAGCATAAGGTTTGCCCAGCAGCTTAAACTTCCCTATATAGGAGTAGTGGAGAACATGTCAGGTTTTCTCTGTCCCCATTGCGGAAAGAGGATAGATATATTTAAGACCGGCGGCGGACAGGAGATTGCCAAAGAACTGGGCGTGGATTTCCTGGGAAGAATACCTTATGATCCCAAAGTTATGTCCCTGAGCGATGAAGGGCATGTCTATCTAAAAGACTATAAAAACGGTACCCAGGTAAGTGAAGCCTACAGCCATATATCCAATAAAATAATTGAATTATTTTAAATATCTGGCACTTGAATAGAAGGAATTTAGTTGATAATATAATTGTGAGTATATGCCCAAAACCAAGGAGGTAAACATTGAAAAAAGAATTTGATGCAACTACTGCAGCCTACCCTCTGCCGGTGGTGCTGGTAAGCACCCATGACGAACAGGGTAATAATAATATTATGACTGCAGCCTGGACTACTAATGTAAGCAGAAAAAATCCATGTATCGCTGTATCCATGGGAAAAGATAAGCTATCTTTCAAAAATGTTGAAAAAACAGGAGATTTCGTGGTTAATATCTGTGGCCATAAATGGCTGGAACAGGTGGATATCTGCGGCGAAACCCATGGCCAGGATGTAGATAAATTTACCATAGCTGGATTTACTGCTGTTCATGCCAGTATGGTAGGGGCAAAGCTCATATCTGAATGTCCCATAAATATGGAGTGCAGGTTAAAACAGGCTTATGCCATAGATACAGGTAATATGGTTGTGGGGGAGATAGTAAAAGTGCACATTGATGATGAAATCCTGGACGCTGAAGGAAATATTGATTATGGCAGACTGGATCCCATAGTATATGCCCAGAAAACATACTATAAATTAGGAAAGGCAGTAGCCAGGAGAGGTTTTTCTCAAACAGATGGCTAACCGGGAAAGTATAAGTATAACTATACTGGTGGAAAACTGTGTTGGTCTGGCCGGACTGAAAGCAGAACATGGCCTTTCTGTGCTAATAGAAACCGATGGCCAGAGATTTCTATTTGATTGCGGCCAGACCAATCAACTACAGGAAAATGCAAGCAACCTGGGTCTCAGCCTGCATAATCTCGATGCGGTCATTTTAAGCCATGGCCACTACGACCATAGTGGTGGGCTAATGTCGATAATAGGCAAAAATCCGGGCATAAGGGTATATGGCCACCCGGCTGTTTTTGAAAAAAAATATATAAGTATGGATGGTTCCTACCGTTATATAGGTATGCAGTACAAAAAAGAAGATTATGAAAAAGCGGGAGCTAAATTTATGTTATCGGAGAAAAGCCAGCAAATAGGAGAGGAGATATACAGTTGCGGCTTTATACCCAGAACCACAGAATTTGAGCAGGTCAGCCCCTCTTTTTTTAAAAAAGTTGGCAAAAATTATATTGAAGATGATATACCTGATGATAACTGTCTGGTAGTCCAGCAGGGAAAGAAAAATATTCTGTTTTTGGGCTGTACCCACAGTGGAATTATTAATACCTTAAAACATGTTAGCAAGACCTGGAACATGAGCGGTTTCCTTATGGTAGCAGGCGGCATGCATCTGGTAGATAAAAGCAGGCAGTATGTGGAAAACGTCCTGGGTAAAATGGAAGAATTTAATATAGATAAAGTAATGCCCCTGCATTGCAGTGGACTTAACCATCTGGGACTTTTTAGCCAGTACTTCGGATCCAGCCTGAATTATGGCAGCACCGGAAAAATAATGAGGTTTTAACAAGGAGTATTATGTTTTACGGACCGGTTTTATCACGCAGATTTGGTTACTCTTTGGGAGTAGATATTATACCCTTTAAGGTATGTGTTTATAACTGTATTTACTGCCAGCTGGGACCGACTACCGAAAAGACTACCAGCAGGAAAAGGTATCTGGATATAGATTTAGATGAATTTGGAAAGGATTTAAATAAGAAGATTAAAGAATTTCCCTATACTGATTATGTAACCTTTTCCGGATCAGGGGAACCTACCTTAAACAGCGATATAGACAGGCTGATAGAAGCAGCAAAGCTAAACAGCTTGGTACCGGTAGTAGTGCTTACCAGTGGGGGAACTCTGGGGCTGGAGGGAGTGGCAGAAGACCTAAAGAATGCTGATATAGTAAAGGTCTCCCTGGATGCCTGCAGCCAGGAAATGCTGGAAAAAATAAACTGTCCTGCGGAAGGGGTCCGGCTTGAGAAAAATATGGAAGGAATCAAAAGATTAATCAATATATCTGATGCCAGCATCTGGCTTGAAATAATGATAATGGCAGGTATAAATGATGATATGGTAAGTGCCAAAAAATTTAAGGACATTATTGAAGATTTTAGACAGGGCATTGAAAAAATTCACTTAAATACAGCAGTAAGGCCATCGGGAAAGGGCTATATGAGACTGCCCGAAAGAAAAAGGCTGGAACAGATCAAAGATGTTTTGGGCCAGAAAGCAGAGATAATTGGCAAAGTAAACTATGGGAAATACAGCAGCAACCTGGTCCAGACGGAACAGGAAATAGAAAAACTTATAAAAAGAAGGCCGGTTACCATAGCCGACATATCTTCTGCTCTGGGGATAAATAGAAATGAAGCTATTAAAATTTGTGACAAATTGATGTCCGAGGAAAAAATAGATTATAGCACAAGCAAAAATGAAAAATATTATATTAAACCAAGAATACTGTAATAAACAAATAAATTGATAACACGGAATTTAATTGATAAATTTCTCTCAAATAGCAAAATTATACAGATGGGAGAAAATATGAAGGCCAAGAAAAAAGCCAAACTGGATTTAATTGGTGATGACACATTAGTAGTTGGAATCGATATAGGAAAGAGGAACCATTACTGCCGGTTTATTAATGTAAGAGGTTATGAGATAGGTAAAGGATTTAGTTTTTCTAACAATAGAGATGGTATGGAAAAGATAATATCTAAAATTGAAGAAGCAAAAATACAAAACAACCTGGCCAAAGCTGTAATAGGTATGGAACCCTCGGGCCATTACTGGAAAGCCGCGGCCCATTATCTATCCAGAAATGGATACAAGTTAACTCTGGTAAATCCATATCATATAAAAAGGATAAAAGAAATAGAGGATAACAGCCAGACTAAAACAGACCCCAAGGATAGCCTCCTTATTGCAAAACTTGTAAGAGACGGGGACTTCTTTGATCCTAACCTGGCAGGTGGCGTCTATGCGGAACTTAGAAGAATGTACAGGTTAAGACTTAAGGTCAGTAAATCCCTGGTACAGGAAAAGACAAAATTAAAAATACTGCTGGACGAATATTTTCCTGAATACGAAGGCTTATTTTGTGATATATTAGGGGCAACTTCAGAGTACATAATAGATAACTATTTTCTCCCAGAGATTGTAGCTAAGGAAAATATCCTATCCCTTACAGGAAAGATTAAAATGATAAGCAGAGGCAAGATAGGTGCTTATAAGGTACTAAAACTCATAGAATGTGCCAGGAGCTCCATAGGGATAAACACAGGTATAGATGCAGCAGTACTGGAAAAAACCTATATACTTAAAGATATTTTAAGCCTGAAGTTAAAGCTTGACCACTTAAATAAAAAACTAAAGTATTACCTGGACAGGATAGAGTGTTCAAAATATCTACTGAGTATACCGGGAGTCGGCATAGTCACCGCAGCCGGATTTCTAGGCGAGGTTGGAGATATCTCAAAATACAAAAGCGCAAAGGAGATAATAAAGATGGCTGGGCTTAATCTTGTTGAGATATCCTCAGGGATAAAGAAAGGCAAAAAGAAGATATCAAAAAGAGGAAATAATAGACTTAGATGTCTTCTTTACCAGTGCGCAATAGTAGCAATATCTAAAAACAGCCAGCTCAAGAGATACTATTGCTATCAGGCAGAGATAAAAAATAAGATGAAGATGGTAATAGCAGTGCAGTGCAAGCTGGCAAGAATAATGTTTGCTCTTTTAAAACATAAAAAATATTATGACCCTGAAGAAGTTTTAAAAAGTATGGTTGCCCAAGAGGTAGCTTAGGGTTAAAATTAGAGCTTGGTGGGGGATTCTGGTTTCTCCGTAGGGCGTATTTATACGACCCCGTAACTAAGAATTAGAACCCCCACTTCAAGATCAAAACATCGAACGAAGTACTGTAAGGGATTTACTTAGGTAAATACCCCGGAAGACATGATAGGGTAGATGTGATCTTGCCAACAAGTGGGTACCTTCACCCAGCTTTAATCTTAATAAATATGATTTCTTTATGGGAGAAATTATCAATAAAATTTATTTTGATTTATTAACTACATTAAGATAGGAGTAAAATATGAAAATTGCTATTTCTACTGATAATAATATGGTGTCGCCCCATTTCGGCAGATGCCCCCAGTTTACTATAGTAGATATTGAAGATGATAAGGTAAAAGACAGGACAACTATCAACAATCCCGGTCATCATCCAGGATATCTGCCGCAGTTTTTATCAGAAGCCGGGGTTAACTGTATTGTGGCTGGTGGAATGGGGTCCAGAGCCGAAGAATTATTCAAACAGGCTGGTATTGATACCATATTAGGAGTTAAGGGAGAAATTCCCGTGGTAATAGATAAGCTGGCAGCCGGCACCTTAAATGGCGGCCAGAGCATATGTGGCCCCGGAGCGGGAAGGGGTTACGGAATTGATAAAACTGAATGTGAACATGAGGAGGAATAAATCATGCCAAGAGGAGATGCAACAGGACCGGCAGGTCAGGGACCTGGAACCGGAAGAGGACTCGGCCGCGGAGGCGGCAGGGGAAGAATGGGCGGATCAGGTGCTGGAGCTCAGGGCTATTGTATTTGCCCTGATTGCGGGCATAAAATTGAACATCAGGCCGGGGTACCCTGTACTGAATTGAAGTGCCCTGAATGTGGAACCAGTATGGTAAGAGAATGAGTGCCAGACCAAGAATAAAAAAAATAGTTGATAGTCTGCCCCTGTATGTGCTGTACAAGCCTATGGGGGTTGATGAAGAGAATCTGGAAACTGAAAGCCTGACCCTGGAAGAGGTTGAGGCCTTAAAGCTTAAGGATGGGCAGGACTTAAAACAGGTTGAAGCAGCCAAGCAGATGGGTATATCCAGGTCTACTTTCCAACGGCTGCTTCATTCTGCCCGGAAAAAGGTTGTAAATTCTCTACTGGAAGGCAAAGCCATTAAGTTTGAAGGTGGAAATTATATAGCCAATGAGAACATAATAAGCTCAAAATGCACTAAGGGAAATTACCACTTTTTTATAAAGAAAAGTGATCTCAAGGGCCAGCAATACAAGCTCAGTAAAATAAAATGTCCCAAGTGCGGCAAGAAGCTGGTTGATTTTAAATAAAAAAAGAGGAGGAAAAAAATGATTATTGCAATTTCGTCTACTGGTACCAGTCTGGAATCTAATGTTGATGCCAGATTTGGAAGATGTCCATTTTTTATATTTTACGATACGGAAAATGATAGCTTTGAACATGTATCCAATGAAGCCAGAGGAGCCATGGGTGGAGCAGGGATACAGACAGGTCAAATGATTGCCAATAAAGGAGCCAAAGCGGTTATTACCGGAAATGTTGGCCCTAATGCTTTCCGGGTACTGTCCACAGGTAAAGTAAAAATTTATACAGGAGTTTCAGGAAAGGTAAGTGAGGCTGTAGAAAAATTTAAGGCAGGCCAGCTTACAGAAACCACTGCACCCAATGTTACTTCACACTTTGGCATGGGTGGAGGAGGTAGAAGTTAAATTGATAATATCAGTTGCTAGCGGTAAAGGTGGTACCGGAAAGACTACAGTTGCCTGCAATCTGGCTCTGGCTGTAGGTTACTGCCAGTTAATGGATTATGATGTAGAGGCTCCCAATACCAGTTTTTTTATCAAGCCGGATATAAAGCATATCCAGAAGGTATCCATAAAGCAGCCTTATTTCTTAACTGAAACCGGTGCTGATTTCAGCAAGTGTGCAGAATTTTGCCACTATAATGCGGTAGCGGTAATAGGAGAGGAAGTTATACTCTTTCCCGAGCTATGCCATGGCTGCGGCGGCTGCCTGCTGGTGGGCCCCAAACAAGCAGTTAGAGAAAAGGATGTAGTGGTGGGTGAAGTAAAAAAGGGAGTAGCCAAGCCCAATATTAATTATTATATGGGGGATCTCAGACCCGGTTCCATGCGTACGGTTTCGTTACAGTCAGCTTTGGATAAGGATATAATCAAGTCTGAACTGGTAATTATAGACTGCCCTCCAGGGACTTCCTGTTCCATGGTATTTTCAGTAAAGGATTGTGATTACTGTATACTGGTAACCGAACCTACGCCTTACGGCCTTAATGACCTCCAGCTTTCTGTAGAGGTGCTCAAAGATATGGGCAAACCTTTTGGTGTGGTTATAAACAGGGATGGGATTGGAGATGACCAGGTTGAAAAATATTGCCGGGACAATTACATACAGGTACTGGCTAAAATACCCAATGACATTGAAATTGCCCGTTATTATTCCAGGGGAGACTCCATTATTGATTATAATCCGGAATACAGGCAGGTATTTGAGAATATATTAAAGGATATAGAAAAGGAATTGGAATTATGAAACAGCTGACCATTATCAGTGGAAAGGGCGGTACCGGAAAGACTACGGTTGCTTCCAATTTTATAAACATGGCCAATGACCATATTGCTGTAGATTGTGATGTGGATGCTGCCAATCTGCATATTTTGCTGGAGCCGAAAATAATAAACCAGGAAGAGTTCAGCGGAGGGGCTATAGCTACTGTTACCGGTGAGTGTATTAATTGCGGGAAATGTGAAGAATTGTGTAGGTTTGAAGCCATAACTGATTCAGAAACAGATATTAAGATTGATGACATAAGGTGTGAAGGCTGTGGGGTATGCGTGTATGCCTGTCCTACTGACGCCCTGGAGCTTAAACCTTCAGTACAAGGTACAAGCTTTATATCAGAGACTGATTTCTGTCCCATGGTTCATGCCAAACTTGTACCCGGTGCTGAAAATTCCGGTCTGCTTATAACCAAAATAAGGAATATGGCCGAGGATATTGCCAATGAAAAAGACCTGAAGCTGGTCATGATTGACGGCGCCCCCGGCATAGGATGCCCGGTTATTTCTTCACTGAACGGGGTAGATGCAGCCCTGATTGTAACCGAGCCTACACTTTCCGCTATCAGTGACTTTAAAAAGGTATACCAGGTAGCAAAAATATTCGACATAAAGGTATTTGCATGCATCAATAAATATGATCTGAACCAGGAGAACAGTTTGCAGATAGAAGATTTCTGCAGGGGAAATGATATAGAAATGATAGGCAAGATACCCTATGATGATCAGGTTTCCATTTATTTATCCCTGAAAAAATTTATAGTTGATAACCAGCAAAGTGAAGCAGCTATGGAAATTAAAAGGATGTGGGAAACATTAAAGGAATACTTGTACCAATAATTATTGTAAAAAAACAGCAGATAGAAAGAGGACAATGAAGTTAAACCTAAAGTGTATACCATGTTATGTAAACCAGGTAATGCAGGCAGCAGAACTTCTGCAGGTAGACGAAGAGACTAAAGAAAAAATGGCCAGAGAGGCTCTGGAGGCAGTATCCAATTTTAAAATGGGAGAGCATGCCTTTTATACCTTTAATCTGGCCCAGGATGTGGTAAGGAAACATGAACCCAAAAAGGATCCTTACCGGAAACTGAAAAAAAAATACAACCGGATATGTCTTCATCTGGAACCAAAAGTAAGAAAAAAGATAGCCGATTCTGAAGATAAGTTTGAAACAGCCTTAAGAATAGCCATTGCCGGAAATATTATAGACTTTGTCCAGCAACCGGATATGGATGAAGGAATAGTGCAGGAAACTATTGAGCAGGCGCTGGTTCAGCCCCTGAATAAGGAAAAAATAAAATTACTGAAACAGGAAATAGATAAAGCCGGTCATATTTTATATGTGGGTGATAACACCGGTGAAATAGTTTTTGACAAGGTGTTTATAGAACAAATTGGACCTGATAAGGTAACTTTTGTGGTAAGGGGTGGCCCAACCATAAATGATGCGACCATGGAAGATGCCAAAGAAGTGGGTTTGACCAAACTGGTAAAAGTTATCACTACCGGTACTGATCTTCCGGGAGCAATGGTGGGCCTGGCATCTCCCCAGTTCAGGGAAGCATTTAACCAGGCAGATTTGATCATTGCTAAAGGCCAGGGTAATTACGAAGCCTTGAATGAAGAAAAGAAAAATATTTTCTTTCTGCTAAAAGTAAAATGCCCGGTAATAGCTGAAAGCATGGGTAACCGGTACCAGGTAGGGGACATAGTGGTAGATACTGCTTTATAATTTTTTTTAGGGCAAAACAATTGAAGTTAATTATTCTGGACCTCTGGCTATAAAACTGTATAAGTATTTTTTAAATTTACGCTTGCATAGGATTAATGGATTGTGTATTATGGTTTTAATTTTAATAAACCTACCTACCTAAATTTGTTCATGGGAAAAAAAGGTATAGATTACCAGAAACTAAACAGTGATCTTGAAAATTTTGTAGAGCCCAATATGAACTATTGCTGCCAGTGCGGCAAATGCAGCGCTGGTTGTCCGGTGATAGAGCTTTATGAATACAAGCCTCATCAAATCATTAGCCTGATCCAATCAGGCCAGATGGAGAAGATAGTTAATTCCAATACCATATGGCTTTGTGTGGAATGCGATATCTGTTCTACCAGATGCCCCGAAGATATAAGTATAGCTGCTATCATGAATCATTTAAGGGTGGCAACCTGGCAGGAAGATACCAGGAAGAATAAGAATATTTCCAAGTTTTACCGGCTGTTTGTAAAGATATTGCAGTTCTTTGGCCGGAGTTATGAGCCGGGTCTTATAATGGGACTGAATGTGGGTACCGGAAGATTGTTTAATGATGCCGATATTGCAGTGGATATCTTAAAAAAGAGGAAGATAAAAATACTGCCCGAGCTGATAAAAGGCAGAAAAGGTTTGGGAAAAGTAATCAAAAAATATGAGTAGGGATATGGCCAGAGAAAAAAATAACAAAAAAATTGCATATTATCCGGGGTGCTCACTTAACTCCACTGCCATAGATTACAATGTTTCCATAAAGAAATTGTTAAATGTTCTGGGGGTTGAGTTTGAGGAAATTGAAGACTGGAACTGCTGTGGTACCACTCCTGCTCATCACACCAATGAAGAGTTATCGGTAGCACTGTCCGGCAGAAATCTTATTTTAGCCAGGCAAAATGGGTATGAGGAGATTTTATGCCCCTGTGTATCCTGTTATATAAAACTAACCCAGGCAGCTAACCTGCTTAATGCTGATAATGAGAGCTTGAATGAATTTGAGCAACGAAGGAGAAAGCAGCTGATCGCAGATCTTAAGGATATGGGTTTGGAGATAGAAGAAAATTATAATTTCAAAATTTATTCCATTCTAAATTTTTTAATAGAAAACAGGCCGCTGATAAAACAAAAATATGAACAGGCAGTACAGGATCCCGATTACAGGAGACCGGAAATACTGTCCAAGCTTAATCCTGCCTGCTATTATGGTTGTGTAATTTTCAGGTCCAGGGATGCCCTGAAGTTTGACCAGGCCGAAAACCCGACTTCCATGGAAAAATTGCTGGAAGATGTGGGTATAGAAAGCAGGAAGTTTCAGTTTAAGACAGAATGCTGTGGAGCTATTCTGTCGCTAACCAATAAGGATACGGTATTAAAGCTCAGCAAAGGTATAATTGAGATGGCCGATGATTGCGGGGCTAACAGCCTGGTTGTATTCTGCCAGTTATGCCAGCAAAACCTGGACTTAAGACAATCCCAGATTAACCGTACCTTTAAAACCAGTTATCATATACCGGTTATATATTTAACCCAGGTGCTGGGAATGGCACTGGGTCTTTCTGAAAAAGAAGTAATGCTGGACCGGCTTTTTGTAGAGCCGGCCATTTAAGAAAGGAGCTTACAGGCTTTGAGAATAGGAGTATTTATCTGCTACTGCGGTTCCAATATTGCGGCTAATGTGGATGTGGAAAAAGTAGGCGAAGAAGCAAAGAAGTTCCCGGGGGTGGTTTTTACCCAGACCAATCTTTATACCTGCTCGGAACCGGGCCAGCTCCAGATTGTAAAGGCGGTAAAAGAGAATAATCTTAACCGGGTGGTGGTAGCATCCTGTTCTCCCCAGGTACATAATGTCACTTTTATGAGAACAGTAGAGTCTGCCGGACTGAATCCCTACCTGTTTAATATGGCCAATTTGAGGGAGCAGGATTCCTGGATACATGATGACCGTGAAAAAGCAACCCAGAAGGCTGTCGAGCTGGTAAGGATGGCGGTTAGCAAGGTTTACCGGCAGGGCAAGCTCTATCCCAAATACTTTGATATAAATAAAACGGTAATGGTTATAGGGGGAGGAATTACCGGTATACAGACTGCTCTGGATATTGCCAATGGCGGAAGAAAAGTAATACTGGTGGAAAAAGAGGCGTCCATCGGCGGCAAGATGGCCCAGCTGGATAAGACCTTTCCAACAATTGATTGCTCCGCCTGCATACTTTCCCCCAAAATGGTGGATGTGGGAACCCATGAAAATATTGAGCTTTTAACCAATTCCGAGATAGTAAAACTGGAAGGATCAGTAGGTAATTTCACTGCTACCATCAGGAAAAGGCCAAGATATATAGATTTGAAGAATTGTACTTCCTGCGGGGATTGCGAAAAAGTCTGTCCGGTTACTATACCCAACAGCTATGAAGCAGGCGTAGCGGATAGAAAAGCCATATCCAAGATGTTTGCCCAGGCGGTTCCTTCTGCTTACAACATACATAAGAGGGGAAAGGCTCCCTGCAGGAGCAGCTGCCCCGCTGATGTTGCTGCCCAGGGCTATATTGCTTTAATCAGGGAAGGTAAATACCTGGAAGCTTTAAAACTTCACCGGGAAGACAATCCATTTCCTTCTATATGCGGAAGGGTTTGTACCCATCCCTGTGAATTAAACTGTACCCGTAAACTGGTAGATGACCCCATAGCCATAATGTCTTTAAAAAGATTTATAGCCGATTATCAACTAAAGCTGGGTGAAATTCCGGTACCCCAGCTGGAAGAGAAGAAATCAGAAAAGGTGGCTATTGTGGGATCGGGGCCTGCAGGCCTGACTGCAGCTTATTATCTGGCCAAAAAGGGATACGGGGCCACTGTATTTGAGGCTATGCCGGTGGTGGGAGGCATGCTGAGGACCGAAATACCGGATTACCGGCTGCCCCAGGATATACTGGATAAAGAGATTGATGTAATTAACCGTATGGGTGTTGAGATTAAAACCAATAACAAAATTGAAAATACAGAACAGTTGTGGAAACTTAGGAAAGATTTTGATGCGGTATTTTTAGCCACCGGAGCCCATAAGGATATGCCCATAAATATTGGTGAAGAGGGTGTGGAAGGCGTTATTTCAGGGGTAAAATTTTTAAAGGATGTCTCTTTAGGCAAAGGAGACAGGCTTGAAGGCAGGGTGGCAGTCATAGGCGGAGGAAACGTAGCTATTGATTCCGCCCGGTCAGCATTGAGGCTGGGCGCAGACCAGGTGGATATATTTTACCGTAGAAGCCAGAAAGAGATGCCGGCTATCGAAGAAGAATATGAGGATGCGGTTGAAGAAGGCGTAAACATGAACTTTTTAACTACCCCGGTAAAGATTATAAAGGAAGATGGCAGGCTTAAGGGCGTAGTATTTATTAAGAACAAGCTGGGAGAGCCGGACAGCAGCGGAAGAAGAAGTTTTATACCTATTGAGGGCAGTGAGTTTAGCTGTGAACTGGACTGGTTGATATTGGCCATAGGCCAGAGACCGGATACCGCTTATCTGGTAAATGGTGAGGATAAGTTAGAAATTACCCGGTGGGATTCAGTACAGATGGAAGATGAAAGCATATTGCTGGCAGACAGCAGGGGCATATTTGCTGGTGGAGATGCGGTTACCGGCCCGGCTACGGTTACCGAGGCCATAGGCCACGGAAAACTGGCAGCAGGGGTAATAGACCGCTATATCAGGGGAGATAAGCTGGAGGATATATCCAAGGCTGTAGCTGAAGAGAAAAAGGCAGAAAACAGGCTTAAGGCTGAAGAAGTATTTACTGAAAAAGAGCTGAAAGACTTTAAGCGTCAGTCCAGGCTGCAGATAGCCAAGATGGATGCTCAGAACAGGATCAAAGGTTTCCAGGAAGTGATGTCAAACATCTCTGAGGAAGAAGCCAAAAGAGAGGCTGAGCGTTGTTTGAATTGTGGAATTTGTTCGGAGTGCGGACAGTGCATAGAAGCCTGTGAGGCAAAAGCCATAGATTATAGCCAGAAAGAAGAAATGCTGGTTGAGAATATCGGGGCAGTAGCGGTTACGGTAGGAGTAGATGTGCTTACTGCCGATATGTTTGGAGAATATGGCGGCGGTGAGCTTGAAGATGTGATAACCAGTCTTCAGTATGAAAGATTGATGTGTGCTTCCGGGCCTACTCATGGCCATATAGCCAGGCCTTCGGATAAAAGAGAGCCTAAAAAGATTGTATTCTTATCCTGTGTGGGTTCCAGGGATAAATCCAGGGGATTGGATTATTGTTCCAGTGCCTGCTGCATGTACATAGCCAAGCAGGCTATCTTAACCAAGGAACATATAAAAGACTCTCAATCCTATGTGTTCTATACCGATATAAGGTCCCCGGGCAAAGATTATGATGAGTTTATTGACCGGGCCAAGCAGTATGGGACTAAATATATACGGGGAAGGGCTTCCAAGGTTTACAAGAGAGAAAAGGACGGAAAACTTATAGTTAAGGGTGTGGATACAGTTTTAAACCAGATGGTTGAAATAGAAGCGGATCTGGTGGTTTTGGCTACCGCTATGGTAGCCGGCGAAAAGGCAAAACAGCTGGCCAAGGTATTGAATATAAGTACCGGTCCCTTTGGCTTCTTTAAGGAAAGCCATCCCAAGCTGCGGCCGGTAGAAACCAATACCAACGGCATATTTATAGCCGGGGCCTGCCAGTCACCCAAGGATATTCCTGCAAGTGTTGCCCAGGGCGGCGGGGCAGCCTCTAAGATACTGGCCCTGATGTCCCAGGATAAGCTGGCCAGTGATCCTCTGGTGGCCATGGTGGACCAGGTAAGGTGTATCGGGTGTAACAAGTGTCTGTTGGTCTGTCCTTTCAATGCCATTGAAGAGGTAGAAGTAAGGGGCAGGAAAGTAGTAAATGTAATAGAAACAGTTTGCAAGGGATGCGGGCTCTGTGAGGCTACCTGTCCTATTAATGCTGTAACCTTAAACGGGTTCAGTGATGAATTGATACTTGAGGAGATTAAGGCTTTTTCCAAATAATTTAACCAGTTAAGGAATTTATAAAAAATGAATGATGAACAGAAAAACAGCAGCAGTGACGGAGAGGTAAGGATTGTAGCCTTTCTCTGTAACTGGTGCTCTTATGCCGGGTCTGATGCAGCAGGTACAGCCAGGCTGAGGCAGCCGGAGAACCTAAGGATAATAAGGGTTCCCTGCAGCGGAAGGATAAACCCTCTTTTTATCCTGAAGGCGTTTTCCATGGGTGCTGACGGGGTTCTGGTTTCCGGGTGCCACCCCAATGATTGCCATTATACCGATGGCAATTTCTATGCCCGGAGAAGGCTGGAGGCATTAAAAGAGTATCTTCCCTTTATGGGGATTGATAACAGGCGGTTCTCCTACCAGTGGGTTTCTGCTTCCGAAGGACAGAAATGGCAGAAGGTAGTAACTAATTTTGTAAAAAGAATAAAAAGTATAAACTGATTATGAATATAGAAAACCTGAATCAGAAGTTGATTGAAAAAGCAGAGAATTTATTTGACCAGGTAGAGGTACTGGCAGGGTATTGCCAGTCCAGCCATCCCCTGAAGGTAAACCCCTGTTTTATTGATAAAAAGGAAGATTTAAATAAGCTTATATTTAACCAGCTTTGCATCAATAACCTGGCCAGCTATGCCTATAAATTATCCAAACAGGTAAAGGGAAATATAGGTATGGTAGTAAAACCCTGTGACAGTAAGGCGGTAGCGCAGCTTATCAGTGAGGGATTAATAGAAAGAGACAAGTTTAAGCTTATAGCGGTAGGATGTAATGGTGTAATGGATTACAAAAAAATCAGCAGGGCAGTAGGCGGGGCCA
The DNA here is from genome assembly GCA_022396035.1 of Actinomycetes bacterium. Classification (NCBI taxonomy): domain Bacteria; kingdom Bacillati; phylum Actinomycetota; class Actinomycetes; species Actinomycetes bacterium. The sequence continues at coordinate 15,789 of JAIOXO010000009.1, forward strand.
GAGTATCCGGGCTGGATATAGGCCAGGATAAAATAAAAGTAGAAACCGCCCGGGGATCTCGGGAGCTGGAGAAAAAAGATTATTATGCTGATAAATGTTACTGGTGCGAACTATGGGAAAAACCGCCTGTTTATGATGAATTTTTGGAAAATGAGCATAAGCTGGATATAGAAAAAAGAGACCGGTTTGCAGATATAAAGGAACTGGAGCAGATGGATCTGGACCAGATATTCTCATACTGGCAGAAAGAGTTTGACCGGTGCATAAGATGTTATGCCTGCAGAAATATCTGCCCCATGGAGGTTTGTCAGGACCAGTGTATTGTGCATCTGGATTTTCCCAACTGGCAGTCTCAGAAAGTAAATACCGATGAGAATAAGTTTTTCCAGATGATAAGGGTTATGCATCTGGCGGGAAGATGTGTAGAGTGCGGGGAGTGTGAAAGGGTCTGTCCCCAGAATATAAGCCTGCTTAAACTGATGAAAAAGATGAATCAAATAATAGGACAACTGTTTGATTTTGAGGCTGGTATGGATATGGAGGCAAAGCCTCCATTGCTTACCTATAATACATTAGAGAAAAATATTAAAGAGGAAGAATTATAATTCAATAGTTATGGAAAAAACATATATTTTAAAAAAGGAAAATCTGGGCTCATGGCTTTTAGCTATGGCCAAAGATGCTGATGTCTTTGTCCCTGCAGAAGACAGGGAAAACAGCATAATTAATTTTTTTAACCTGTCCCGCATTGAACCGGAGCTGGGCTGGGGCCGGGAACAGGATAAACCATATTCTTTGAACCTGGAAGAGAAGACCAGATTGAGCCCCAAGCAAATAATTTATCCCCAGAGCGAAGATTTACTTGATTTCAGCTACCAGAAGAATATGGAGCAGCTGGATGATGTAGAAATCTCCATAGCCCCATCCAAGACAGACGGCAAACAAATAATCTTCGGATTAAAACCCTGTGATGTTCAGGGTATAGCCAGGCTGGATGCTGTATTTGCAGAAGGGGTGGTAAAAGACAGCTACTATATGGATAGAAGGAATAACACCACACTGATAGCCAGGGGTTGTAACACTGTTTACGAGGATTGTTTCTGCACCATGGTAGAGGGTAGCCCCTATAATTTTGAGAATGCGGATATAGGCATGTATGAGCTGGATGATGACTATGTGGTTAATGTATTTACAGAGAAGGGCCGGCAGCTAGCAGACAAGTACGGTGATTTTCTTAAGCCGGCACCCAATGATGCTGATTACTACAGCAAGGCGCTTGATGACAGGGAAAGCCAGTCTTCTGAAAAAATTAATGCCCTGTGGGAGGGTACTGATTACAAGGATATCCCGGAAATCATGAATGCCAATTTCGGGGCAGAAGCCTGGAAAGAAGTATCCAAAAAATGTATAGGCTGCGGCGCATGCACTTTTGTTTGCCCCACCTGTTACTGTTTTGACATCAGGGATGAAAAAGATAATCAGCAGGGGCAGAGATACCGTTGCTGGGATTTCTGTACCAGCTATCTGTATACCCTGGAAGCCAGCGGGCATAATCCAAGGGCAGAATTAAGCCAAAGATACAGGAATAAAATAAACTGTAAATATAATTACAATTATCGCCGGCACGGCCATCTGTATTGCGTGGGTTGCGGCAGGTGCATAGATGTTTGTCCGGTTAACATGGATATAAGAGAGATAGTTGGCACCATAGTTAAAGAAAAGTAAAAGAAAAAATTTGGAAGGAATATGGAAAAGACAAATATAGTTAAGGGCAAAGACATAGTGGGAAAAGAAAATCCTTACCTGCCATCGGTAGCGGTGGTTAAAAAAGTAATTGAAGAAACGCCTAATATATTGTCTATTCAGTTGCAGTTACAGGACCCCGAAGAAAGAAAATCATTTAATTTTAAGCCTGGACAGGTGGGCCAGATATCCATATTTGGTTCAGGGGAGTCAACTTTTGTGATAAATTCCCCGGTAAGTAATAAGGAATACTTGCAGTTTACGATTATGAAGGCGGGGGTAAATACCACTGCTATAAGTAATTTAAGTCAGGGTGAACGGGTGGGTCTGAGGGCTCCTCTGGGAAACTGGTTTCCCTGCCAGCAGTGGGAGCAGAAAAATATTCTTATCGTGGGTGGAGGAATTGGGCTGGCTCCTCTAAGGCCCCTTATATTTTATATCCTGGAAAACAGGGATAAATATAAGGATCTGACAGTTCTGTATGCAGCCAAAACCCCTGAGGACCGGTGTTATAAATATGATCTGGAAAAATGGGAAAAGTCCAGCGACATTAATCTGGTACAGACTATTGACACCGCCTGCCACGGATGGGATCAGGAGGTAGGGCTTTGTCCCAATGTACTGGAAGAACTGAAGCCTTCGCCGGAGGATAGAATAGCCATAACCTGCGGACCTCCCATAATGATTAAGTATACCCTGGAAGTTCTAAAGAAGCTGAATTTTGGCAGCGATACGGTGTATACCACCCTGGAGAGAAGAATGAAATGCGGTGTGGGTAAATGTGGAAGATGTAATATCGGACACAAGTTTGTATGTGTCGACGGCCCGGTGTTTTCGCTGGAGGAACTGGAAGAGATCCCTGAGCCCTTCATTTGATGGTGTAAGGTTCAGCATCCTATTTACAAGTCTATAGCTTAAATTAAAGGTATAACCCATGCATGAATATTCAATAACCAGTTCAATCATTGAAATCGTTAAACGTAACATCAAAGAAAAAAACCTGGGCCCTATCCAAAAGATCAATTTTGAATTAAGCCCCCTTTCCCAGATAGAGCCGGAATCGGTTAATTTTTATTTCAGAGCCCTTACTGCAGAAGACCAGTATTTAAAAGATACCAAATTAAATTTTATAAAAAAGAAGTTAAAGTTAAACTGCAGGGAGTGTAAAAAAACTTCCGGGACAGAGGACTACATTGTAAAATGTCCCCTTTGCGGAAGCACAGATATAGAGGTCGAACAACCGGAAGAAATAAAGATAGTTTCAGTTGAAACCAGTGATTAGGAAAGTCTGGCGGTTTGTAACCAGAAGGTTTTTTAAGGAAAAAATAAGAAAATTTTAAAGGGAGGATTGTATGAAAGCTATAGATCTAAGCGGCAGGGTGTCATTTATTACCGGCGGATCGGGACAAATAGGCAGGACTATATGCAAACATATGGCCCTTTGCGGGGCCAGGGTAGCTTTTAGCTACTACAGCCAAAAAGAACAGGCAGAGAAACTAAAGCAGGAAATTGAAACAAGTTATGGCCAACAGGTATTGGCTCTCAAAGCAGATATTACCGATAAAGATTCTTTAGAACAGGCCAAAAAATTAATTAACCAGAATATGGGAAAAGTAGACATAATTGTCAATAATGCAGTAATACAGTATGAATGGAAAGAAGTCATAAAACAGGATATACAGAGTTATGAGGGCCAGTTCAGGTCATCGGTTCTCCATAATGTATTTATGGCTCAGGTTTTCGTGCCGGATATGATAGAACAGAAATACGGGAGAGTAATAGGCATAAATACCGAGTGTTCCATGCAGGCCTTCAGGACCCAGTCTGCCTATATCTCCGGAAAGAGGGGAATGGATGGAGTATTGAGGGTGCTGGCCAGGGAAGTAGGGACGCACAACATTACTGTAAACCAGGTAGCCCCCGGGTGGACACTTACCGATAGCTGCAGGGATGCTGACGGCAGCGAGGCCAATATAAACCAGGATTTTCCTTATATAGATGCAGTTCCTATGGGCAGGAGGGGATCGGATGAGGATATAGCCAATGCAGTCTGTTTTTTAGCATCGGATTTAGCCGGGTTTATTACTGGGGTTTATCTGCCGGTTACTGGAGGCAATGTAATGCCCTGCATATGAGGTAATTTTGCAGACCCTTTTTTAAAATAAATTGCTGTCGATAGTTGACTTAAAAGTTAGGTAAAGTTAAAATAGTTAACAGATTATAAATTTTTAATATAGTTAAAAATATTGTTTGATTTTCGATTATTGGCAGCAGGAATAACTAATTTAAGTTTTAGATAAATTTTATAAGTATAGGAAAGCATGAGGGTATCAGTAGCAAAATTGAAAGGGGAATTTTTTAAAAAATTAAATACCTAAACTCCTTGATATCCGGGGGTGCACTAATACTTATAAAATAGAAAATACAGCGGCAATAATATTTAAAGTCAGGCAATATGCTTGGCTTTTTTTATTAGAGAGAGGATGGTAGAAGTGGTAGAATTATTAAGGATTGGCGGCATAGGGCTGGTAATACTTATCATCGGTTTTGTAATAGGTTTCTTTTATCGAAAATTCATTATTGACTCCAAGCTGAATTCAGCAGAACAGAAAGCAACAAGCATTTTGGGCGATGCCGAAAAAGAAGCCCAAACCTTAAAAAAAGAGGCTTTACTGGAGGGTAAGGAAGAAATACAGAATCTCAAACTTCAGGCAGATCAGGAAATAAAAAGCCTGAGGATTGAGATGCAGAAGATGGAAAACCGCCTTTTATCCAGAGAAGATGCTAATGAAAAGAAAACCCATTATCTGGAGAAAAAAGAGTACAGCTTAAATTCCAGGGAAAAAGAAATTGACCAGAAAAATGAACAGCTTGATGAAATACTCAAGAAAGAAGTATTACGCCTGGAGGCCATTGCTGAGCTTACCAGGGATGAAGCAAAAGCTGTGCTTATGAAAAAGATGGAAGAAAAGGCCAAATATGAAGCAGCCAAGGAGATTAGAAAAATAGAAACCAGGCTCAAGGAAGATGCGGACAAGATGGCCAAGAAGATTATATCCCAGGCCATACAGAGATGTGCCATAGACCACGTATCGGAAACCACGGTAAGTGTGGTTAACCTGCCCAATGACGAGATGAAGGGTAGGATAATTGGAAGGGAAGGAAGAAACATAAGGGTTTTTGAAAACCTGACCGGCATCAATATTATTGTAGATGATACACCGGAAGCAGTAATCCTTTCCTCATTTGACCCGGTACGAAGGGAGATTGCCAGGGTAACTCTGGAAAACCTTATAGTGGACGGGCGTATACATCCTGCCAGGATAGAGGAAATGTATGAAAAGGCTTCTAAGTTAATAAATAATGAGATAAAGCTGGAAGGTGAGCAGGCGATATTTGATACCGGCATTTCCGAGCTCAATCCGGGCATTATAAAAGTGCTGGGCAGGCTTAAATACAGGACCAGTTATGGTCAGAATGTATTGATGCATTCCAAGGAAGTAGCTTATGTGTCAGGGATCATAGCTTCCGAGCTGGGCTATAATGTTAAGAAAGCAAAAAGAGCCGGGCTGCTGCATGATATAGGCAAGGCTCTAACCCATGACATTGAGGGTTCTCATGCCAAGATCGGGGCCGAGCTAGCCAGGAGGCTTCATGAAGATGAAGAGATATGCCACTCCTTAGAGGCCCATCATAACGAAATTGAAGCTACCTCAATGCTGGATGTAATAGTACAGGCTGCTGATTCCATATCCGGCGGAAGGCCTGGGGCAAGAAGGGAAACACTGGAAAGCTATATCAAGAGACTGGAGACACTGGAGAATATTGCTACTGAATTTAATGGCATAGAAAAGGCTTATGCCATACAGGCGGGAAGAGAAATAAGGGTAATAGTCAAACCCGATGATGTTGACGAGGACATGTCGCTGGTTCTGGCCAGAGATATTGCCAGAAAAATTGAAAGTGAAATGGATTATCCCGGACAGATAAAGGTTACAGTTATAAGGGAGAGCAGAGCTGTAGATTATGCAAAATAATTCCGATATCAAGAAGTTCCTGGCAGACCTTAATATGTCTGATGTGCTGAATGTTGAAGAAGATCTGGGGAATGGATTTGTAAAGCTTAAGATATCTGAGGCAGAAAGAAGACAGGCTCTCCAGGACATAAATTGCGTGGAAGACATAATTGTTGAGCTTTTAAGAAACAGCAGGGATGCTGATGCCAAAAATATTTTTATAGGCACCAAAAAGCTGGGCGACAGTAAAAGGATAATACATTTTATAGATGACGGTACCGGCATTCCTGAAAAATTCCAGAGGATTATTTTTGAATCAAGGGTTACCTCCAAGCTGGAAAATGCAAAAAAAGATGCCTATGGGTTTCATGGACGGGGTATGGCCCTGTTTTCCATAAAACTTAATGTTGAAGAAATAAGCATAACTTATTCAGACCACCTGAAAGGAACCTGTTTTTTTGTATCAGTGGATTTAAATGATCTCCCAGAAAAAAAAGATCAGTCCCTGATGCCGCAGATTATAGAGACTGAAGAGGGCTTAACCTTGATTGGGGGAGTGAATAATATAATTAAAGCCATAATGGAATTTAAGTTCCAGAACCCAGGTATAAATATCTATTACGGCACTCCAACCCAGATACTGGCAACCATGAGAAGCATAGAAGCTGATTATCCCAGTTTTGGAGAATGGGAACAGGTAGTCAAATATATAAATTCCAACCATATTAAGATATTTGAAATGCCTCTGCTTACTAACAACTATAATATACTGGAGCAGATCAGCCGCAATATAATGGGTATGGATATTTCACAGAGGAGCATACAGAGGACTATTTATGGTGAACTGCAGCCCCTGGAATGCATAAAAGTACAAGATCTGGAACCAGTAGAGAAAAAAGAAGAGAAAAAAAACCGCAATATCAAACTATATGATGAAATAGGACTGGTAAACAGGTTTAAACCAGAAGAAATAAAGGGTATAATTGAGACAGTCAGGCAGGAAGTTGACCGTATAGGAAAGAAATATTTCTTATCAGTACAAAATGTAGAATACAAGAAGAAAAACAATAAAATATTTATAGAAATAGAATTAAAGCAAAAAGATTGAATTTAAGGCAACAGAATGAAACTTCTGAAGGTTTCTTCAAACTCAAAACCTAACTCGGTTGCAGGAGCTATAGCCGGTATAATAAGGAGTGAGGGCAAAGTGCAAATCCAGACCATAGGGGCTGGAGCGCTTAACCAGAGCATAAAGGGAATTGCCATTGCCCGCGGCTATATTGCGCCTACCGGCCAGGATCTGATTTGCACCCCATTTTTTAAGGATATTGAGGTAAATGGTGAGACCAAGACTGCAATTGTTCTTACCGTTGAACCAAAATAAGCAGCTTACCCTGGATGTGGACAAGAATACCATGAAAGCATATATAAAAACATTCGGATGTCAGATGAATGAATATGACTCCGAGAGGATTGCATATTACCTCCAGGGTCAGGGATACAGCCTGACCGGGAAGCTGTCTGATGCTGATATTATAGTTTTTAATACCTGCGCGGTAAGACAGAAAGCTAAGAACAAACTGTACGGCCATCTGGGCAATCTTAAGATTTTAAAAAAAGAAAATCCTGATCTTATCATCTGCGTGGGCGGATGCACAGCCCAGAATCTAAAGCAAGAAATAACCGATGATTTTCCTTTTGTGGATATAGTGTTTGGCACTCTTAATATTTCAGAGCTGCCCCAGCTTATTGAAGAAAACAGAAGAGCTGACAGCAGTATCTGCAGGGTACCGGACAGCGGGTTTGACTACCATCTGGGCAATTCGGAAAATACTTATTCATTTAAGGCTTATGTGCCAATTATTACCGGATGCAATAACTTCTGCTCTTACTGCATAGTACCCCTGGTAAGGGGAAGAGAAAAGTCTCTGGCCCCTGATGGAATAATTGGCCAAATTAAGCACCTGGCTGCCAATGAAGTAATGGAAGTTACTCTTCTGGGGCAGAATGTGAACTCTTACGGCAATGATTTAAAACAGGATATTGATTTCTCTGATCTACTGCAGAGGGTTAGCGACACCGGCATAAACCGTATAAGGTTTATGACCTCTCACCCCAAGGATTTCAGCAGTAAGGCTATTGAGGTTATAGGCAGCAGGGAAAATATTGCCAATCATATTCATTTACCCCTGCAGTCTGGCTCCAACCTGGTCTTAGACCGGATGAACCGCAAATATAATGCAGAAAAATATATGGATATTGTAAGCCGGATTAGAAAGAATATAGAAGATTGCTCCCTCACCACCGATATAATAGTGGGTTTTCCTGGAGAAGAAAGAAAAGATTTTGAAAAAACTCTGGATATGATAAAAAAAATAAGGTTTAAAAGAGCATTTACTTTTATATATTCTCCCCGCCAGGGAACCGGGGCAGCAGAATATGATGACCCGGTAAGCAGTGATGAAAAAAAGAAGTGGTTTTTACAGCTTTTAGAAGCCCAAAACAGGATAAGTTATGAGGAAAACCTGAAAATGCAGGGCAAAAGGTTTGTGACCCTGGTGGAAGGTCCCAGCCCTAAAGGCAAGGGTATGCTCCAGGGCCGGCTGGAAGACAATACCATTGCCTTATTTGAGGGTAAGCCCGAGCTTACAGGTAAACTGGTATTGCTGGATATAGCAGAAGCCAAAAATTTTTACCTCATAGGAAAACTGAAAAAGTTATGCAAGGTTTAAGTCATGATATGGAAGCTATCTCTGAACATATAAAAAAACCCTTGATTTCAAAAAAATATGTACTGGTTATATGCGGGCCTACCGGTGTGGGCAAAAGCAGGGTAGCCGCCATCCTGGCCCGGCAGTGGAAGACAGATATAATTTCAGCCGATTCCATGCAGGTATACAGGGGAATGGATATAGGTACAGATAAACAGCATAGCCCGGATTTTAAATTATATATGACCGATCTTTTTACCCCTGACCACCACGTAACTGCGGTCCAATTTAAAAAAACATGCAGGAAAATAATTGAGGACGAATTCTTTGCTAAGGGCAAAATAGCTGTTCTGGCTGGCGGTTCAGGTCTCTACATTAGAGCGGTAATGGATAAGTTAAAGTTTGCACCCCCCAGAGACAGCCAGCTGAGAGAACAGCTGAGACAGAAGATAAAACATCATGGCCTGGAAAAATATTACCAGCTGCTGGAAGAGATAGATAGACCCTACAGTCAAAAGATCAGCAGCAATGATGCCAGAAGGATTATCAGGGGACTGGAAGTATATTATTTAAGCGGTAAGCCCTTTTCTTCTTTTCAGGATAACTGGAATGAACGGCAGTCTATCTATAACAGTGTATTTATTGGGCTTAACCAGGACAGGCAGCTGCTGTATAAAAATATAGATAACAGGGTAGACCAGATGTTTGAAAGGGGTCTGGTTTCAGAAGTAAAAGCGCTGCTGGATCAGGGATATGATAGCAGTTACCCTTTAAAACAGGCTGTAGGTTACAAAGAAGTAGTAAGCTATGTAAAGGGGCAGATAGACCTTAATAAATGCAGGGAACTGGTTAAGAGAAATACCAGAAGGCTGGCCAAAAAACAGTTAACCTGGTTCAGAAAAGACCCCCGCATTAATTGGATAAGAGTAGATAATTATGATAATATTTGTTCTCTACAGGATGAAATTATAAGGGTGATTGAAAAGAGGTTAAATGACTGATTGGACCTTTTCAAAATTAAACGGCCAGGGAAATGATTTTGTACTGATGGATGGCATAGGGCAGGAAATAAACCTGGATAGAGATCATATCATTAATATGTGTGACCGGCATTTCGGTATAGGTGCTGACGGCATTATAGTAGTACGGAGTTCAAAAGTAGCCGATTTTAAAATGGATTACTACAATGCAGACGGTTCGGTGGCGGAAATGTGCGGTAACGGCATAAGGTGTATGACCCGATTTATCTGGGAGAAGGGTCTCAGCCGTAAATCAGAATTAGATATTGAAACTCTGGCCGGAATAAAGGGTATAACCATAGATGTTAACGGAAAAAAGGCAGAAAATATTAGGGTAAATATGGGTGCCCCTTCATTTTCAGCCCGGAGCATACCTGCCGATGTAAAAGGGGCGGGGGAGGTATTTGGTTACAACATTAAAACCGGAAGCCAATCCTTTAATATAAATCTGGTTTCCATGGGCAATCCCCATTGTGTTATACTGCTGGACCACCATGAAGATTTAGAGAGATTTGAAGTTAAAAAGTGGGGACCGATGCTGGAGAATCATCCTTTATTTCCCCAAAAGACAAATGTAGAGTTTATTAAAATTAAGGATAAACATTCAATAAGCATGAGAGTATGGGAGAGGGGAGTAGGGCAGACCCTGGCCTGTGGTACCGGTGCCTGTGCTTCAGCGGTAGCAGCAATAAAACTGGGTAAACTGGTCCCCGGAAGGATTCAGGTTGATCTGGCGGGAGGGACCGTGTATGTTACCTGGACCGGAAACGGAGACGTTTATCTGGAGGGAACTACCGAGTATGTATTTGATGGAAATTATTTGAAATTTAAGGAAGGAAATAATTTATGAATATAGTAGAATCGGATCGGCTTAAATCTTTGCCGCCTTATCTTTTTGCAGAAATTGACCAGATAATTAAACAGAAAAGAAAGGAAGGTCAGGATGTCATAAGCCTGGGCATAGGCGACCCGGATATGCCTACATCGGATAAAGTTATCAAAGGGCTTTGTGATGGTGCTAGGGATCCCCAAAACCACCGCTATCCATCCAGTTACGGGATGCCTGAATTTAACCAGGCGGTTATAAAATTCTATAAGGACAGATTTAAGGTTGCACCGGAAATTGATCAGGTACTTCCTTTATGGGGTTCCAAAGAGGGGATTGCCAATATAGCCTATACCTTTATCAATCCGGGTGATTATTCCATTATTCCCGATCCCGGTTACCTGGTGTATAAAATTGGCACTATGTTTGCAGGAGGCAAGTCATACATGGCTCCCCTAAAAGAAGAAAATAATTTTTTAATGGATCTGGACAGTATAGATAAAAAAATTGCAGAAAAAGCTAAAATATTGTATCTAAATTATCCTAACAACCCTACCTCTGCTGCTGCCAGTATTTCCTTTTTCCAGAAAGTAGTGGAGTTTGCCAAACGCTACAATATAATTGTATGTCATGACAATGCATATTCAGATATCTTTTCAAATCCCGGAGATAAGCCGGTAAGCTTTTTGAATGCTGAAGGTGCTGATGAGGTAGGGGTAGAGTTTAACTCCATGTCTAAAAGCTTCAATATGACCGGATGGAGAATTGCTTATGCAGTTGGTAACAGCAAGGTTATAAGCAGCCTGGGAAAATATAAGACCAATGTAGACTCGGGTATTTTTAATGCAATCCAGGTGGCAGCTATCCGGGCTCTTGAAAATTACCAGGAGTTGATTGGTAAAAACAATGATGTTTATAACCTGAGAAGAAAAAAGGTAAAATCTCTGCTGGATAAAATTGGTATCCAGTACTATGACTCTGATTACACCATATATGTATGGTCAAAAGTTCCTGCTGGATTTACATCAAAAACCTTTGCTAAAATGTTATTGGATAAGGCAAACGTGGTGGTAACTCCGGGCAGTGCTTTTGGTGATAGCGGTGAAGGGTATTTCAGGATTTCGCTAACCATAGAAGATAGTAGTCTGGAGGAAGCGCTTGACAGGATTAAAGATGCTCTGTAAAGGTGATATTTATTAGATGAACTCAGTACCCGGCAAAGCAAAAACAAAATATCTGGAAAATATTAGAGACAGTAGGGAAAAAGCATTACTGATATTCATAAAAAACAGGAAAAACCGTATAAACTTTGACCAAAATGTCAAAGAACTTCAGAACCTGGCCTTGAGCGCAGGGGCGGATGTTGAGGATACGGTTATTCATTCCCAGGATGAGCCTAATCCCAAATACTATATAAGTACAGGGAAATTGGAACAGATAAAGGGTATAGTAGAGCAAAAGGGAATAGGGCTGGTAATAATTGACGAAGAGATTATTCCTACCCAGCAGCGTAACCTGCAAGATAAGCTTAAAACTAAAATTATTGACCGCACTGCCCTGATACTGGATATATTTGCCCAGAGGGCCCACAGCAGGGAAGGAAAGCTGCAGGTTGAACTTGCGCAGTTGAACTATTTGCTTCCCCGGCTCAGGGGCAGGGGTATAGAACTGTCCAGGCTGGGTGGAGGAATAGGTACCAGGGGCCCGGGGGAGACCAAACTGGAGGTAGACAGGAGAACCATTCGTAAGAGAATAAGCCAGCTGGAAAAGAAGATAAATCAGATTGGTACCCAGCGCAAAACCCAGAGAAAAAAAAGAAAAGCCAATCAGACACCGCAGGTGGCCCTGGTGGGGTATACTAATAGTGGAAAATCTACCTTGTTGAATACTCTAACCCAATCCAGGGTGGAAGCAAAAAACATGCTGTTTTCTACTCTGGATTCAACAGTGAGGAAGCTAAAATTAGGTCCGCACCAGCATCTGCTATTATCAGATACGGTAGGTTTTATAGAGAAACTCCCGCATCAGCTTATAGCTTCATTTAAATCCACCCTGGAAGAGGTAAAACAATCGGATCTGCTGCTGATGGTAGTGGATATAAGCAATACCAATTACCCCAACCATATTAACAGTGTAAAATCGGTTTTAAGGGAAATAGAGGCTCATCGTAAGCCAATTATTTGTGTATTTAATAAAGTAGATAAGGTGGATGCAGAGATTGTAAAAAGAGCCAAGCTTAAACACCCTGGTTCAGTGTTTATTTCTGCAATAAAGGGCACCAGTCTGGATGTTTTGATAAATAAAATTGAACAGAATTTACAAAAGGATTATATAACCCTGACTGTCAAGCTGCCTTACAGCAAAAACAAATTAATATCATCGGTGTTTGAACATTGCCAGGTGCTTAATAAAAAATATCTGGAGGATAGTGTGCTTTTAACCTTGAGCGCTGATTCCCAGTTTTATTCCAAGCTTTCCGATTATATATATAAGGGAAGTCTTAGCGATTATTAAAAATACTTCCTTACAACTCCAATTACTTTACCAATAATGGAAACATCCTTGGTTACTATAGGCTGCATATTATCGTTTTCAGGGATCAGTTTTATTTGTTTTGAGGTTTTAAAGAACCTTTTAACAGTAGATTCGTCATCCATCAGGGCAACTACAATTTCCCCGTTTAGAGCTGTGTCCTGTTTTCTAACTATTATAAAATCCCGATCCATTATTCCAGCATTTATCATACTGTCACCCCTAACCCTTAACACAAAAACAGGATTATTTCCTTTAACGAAGTCACTGCTTAAGGGAAAATAATCTTCAATATTTTCCTCTGCCAGTATGGGAGTACCGGCAGCAACGTTACCTACCAGGGGAACCATGACGTTGTTATCGGACTTAAAATCCGGGGCAGGGTTTAGCATGGCAGTAGTTTTCTTCAAAACTTCAATAGCCCTGGGCTTGCTGGGGTCTCTTTTTATATAGCCATTCTTTTCAAGTTTCTTTAAATGGGAATATACTGTAGCTGACGAGCTTAAACCTACAGATTTGGCAATTTCTCTTACTGTAGGGGGATAACCGTTTGATTTCAGGGAAGATAAGATAAACTCTAATATCTTGGTTTGTTTGCCGCTTATGTCAGAATTTTTATTCATATATATATTTATGAAAATTAACTGTTGCTTTGGATTATAGCAAAAAAGCGAACCTATGGCAAACATAGGTTCGCTTTTTATAATTAGTCCTGTTCTTTATCTATCCAGGTCATCATCTTTCTTAGTTTCTTGCCTACTACTTCCACCGGGTGGTTTTCTTCTCTTTTCTTTATGGCATTATATACTGGTCTTCCTGCTCTGTTTTCCAGAATCCATTCCTTAGCAAATTGGCCGGTTTGTATGTCTTTTAGAATCTGTTTCATATTCTCTCTGGTCTGTTCGGTTATTATCTTTTTGCCAATCAGCATATCACCATATTCAGCGGTATCACTTATAGAGTCTCTCATGGTGGAAATACCGCCTTCATAGATTAGATCTACAATAAGTTTCAGCTCACTTAATACTTCAAAGTAGGCAATCTCAGGCTGGTACCCTGCTTCAGTCAAGGTGTCAAATCCAGCCCTTATAAGTTCGGTGGTTCCCCCGCAGAGGACAGCCTGTTCTCCGAACAGATCGGTTTCGGTTTCCTCCTTGAAGGTGGTGGTAATTATACCAACCCGGCCGGCACCTATGGATTTGGCATAAGCAAGCGCATAGTCTTTGGCCTTGCCTGAATAATCCTGATAAACGGCTATAATGGAAGGAACACCGCTGTTTTCTGTAAACATTCTTCTTACAATATGGCCCGGCCCTTTGGGGGCTATCATTATTACATCTACATCGGCCGGAGGTACAATCTGGTTGTAGTGAATGTTAAAGCCATGGGCAAAACAGAGGATGTTTCCAGCTTCCAGGTTGGGTTCTATGTCTTTGTAAAAGATGCCGGGCTGTAGCTCATCGGGCAAAAGTATCATTATTATATCTGCCTGTTTGGCTGCCTGGGCTGCAGAATAAACTTCAAAGCCTTTATCTTTAGCCCTTTTTGCAGGCTCGCTTCCTTCCAGCTCACCAATTATTACTTTCATTCCGCTGTCTCTCAAGTTCTGTGAATGGGCATGTCCCTGGCTGCCATAGCCAATAATTGCAAAGGTTTTGTCTTCAAGCATACTGCTGTCAATATCCTTGTCATAAAATATCTCTACCATAACTCCTCCTACAAATATTATTTTAGCTTCATTTTAAAATAATTATGTAAAAACATAAACCTAATTGAAAGAAAAAATAAAAATTTTGTTGACACAAACATATGTTCGCTATATTATTATAAGCAAACACATGTTCGCTTGGAGGTATAGATGAAAGCAATAAATATTTTAAAAACAACTTTTTTAGTACTGGTAATCTTAATAACTGCATCCGTAACCCTGGTGGCAGTTTATTTTAATATTGGTAAAATCAAGGGTGTTGATGTAGCTAAATATACTCAAATAAGAGTAGACTCACCGGCCAGGGTAGAGGAGATAGCTGCCATTTATTCAGATCCCAATATTAAAGATAAATTTATAGACGAAACCATGCGTCTCAACACTATAAGCCCCTCTGGTTATATCAGCGGACAAACGATAATAATACCTGTTTTTGAGTAAGTTTTCCTTTTATTTACCTGGTAAATATTATAAACTTTATTGAATTGTTTTCTATTTTTTTAATTTTATGGTCAATGACAGGTGGGGGCAGTTTAAAGGTTACTGGATTGAATTTCCAAACTTTTTAGCCATATTAATATTTTCCATGTACTTTCTTTTACCCAGCCCAATTCTGCTGGACATAAGCAAAGATACTGGATTAAGCACTGCTAATCTAAGCCTGATGTTTACTCTTTTTATAGTGGGAGGAATAACAGGACAGCTGACCTCTGTATTTTACAGCAGGAGATTTAAGAGATTACACATAATAATTGTTGCCTTTGGTTCGCTTATACCCATAACTCTTATATTTTTATTTTTTAATGTATCCCTGATCCTGTTTTACATCCTTTATTTTCTAGCCGGATATATCCTGGGATTGTTATGGATACAGGCTAATGCAAATGTATTTGAGAGCAAAGTTAAAAATAAAGATAGACTTACTACTGTGGCTTTAACTTTTTATCCCATCGGAGCATTTTTTGCGCCGATGATAGCTTCAAGTATAGTAAAAAATAACTTGAACTGGAAAGGCATATATATAGTATTGCTGGTACTTATAGTGGTAACTTTAATCCTTTATATAATCAATGGCAAAAAGATGGGCTCCAGTATGGTGGAAAGTGAAAAAAATGTGGCCATATCTGAAATATTTAAAAATAAATATAATAATATTCTTTTGCTGCTGGTTACTATCTCCATTATAACTTATTGTCTGGCAGAGGCGGTTATTTCTACCTGGGCTCCCACATTCTATAGAATGGCCCGGTTATTTAATGTCCAGGAAGCTGGATTTATAGGCTCAACATTTTGGGGTTCGATAATAGTAGGGAGGGTTCTGGTAGGTTTTCTGGCGGGTAGGGTAAAAAACTATATTATCATGTTGTCTCTGGCAGCAATTGCGGCTATATCCATCATATTTGCTGTTTTTATGCAGGAAAAGATCATGGTTTATATAAGTATATTCTTTACCGGTATCGGATTTTCAGGCCTGTTTCCGCTATTGGTGTCTTCAGGCAATAAAATTTTTCCCAGGGGTAAAGACCTTATAGCCACTATTTTGTTTGCGGCAGCCAATATAGGCATTTCACTGGCTCCTTTTTTAACCAGGATTATTTCCGAAAATAATTTGAATTGGTCCATTCTTATATCTTCAATTTTTATGATGACTTCATTTCTGTTTATTGTAGCTCAGTCCATCATGGCTAAAAACAGGGGAATGGATCTTTAGAATTTAGTCACTGCCCTCTCTCTGCATAGAAAATATCTAAATTAAACCATGAAAATAATTTGTAATTATAGCTGCAATGGGTGTAGAATATTAATAAATCATATAAAAAGAATAAAAGTATAGTTTTTTCGAAGGGGAAATGAACTATTCTTGAAAAGTAGAAGTGGTGTTTTTCTATTAAAGGCACCACTTTTATGATTTTAGAAGCAAATTAACTTATCTAATCTTTACATCAATAAATCTTCTATTTTTTAAACATTAAAGTTTGAATATAATGGTATAATTAATGTTTAAGTTTAATGTTTTATATTCAATTTATACCTGATAGTTAAGTTTAAATTAACATTAAACGTAACATTTAATATTTAAAATATTTATATTTTAGGTAGAATATGTATCAGTTATACAAAAAAACAGCTATAATCATGGCAAGAAAGCAGACTTTTAAGGAAGGAAAATAAAAAATGGTTAATATTAATATAAAATTACTGGATAAATCCATAAATATTCCCAAATATGCCCATGGTGGTGACGCAGGATTAGATCTGTACAGTAGAATTGATTTAATTTTAAAACCATTTGCAAGATCGAAGATACCTACTGGAATACAAATAGCTATACCCAGTGGATACGCTGGATTTGTTCAGCCAAAGTCTGGATTAGCCATTAAGAACGGAATAGCCCTGGTGAATAGTCCTGGATTAATAGATTCGGGCTTCAGGGGTGAAATATGCGCCATATTAATAAATTTAGACAAGGAAAAAGAGTTTAAAATAAATAAAGGCGATAAAATATGCCAGTTGGTGATACAAAAAGTGGAAAAAGCTGGCATATCAATAGTTAAAGAATTGGATGCTACCAGCAGGGGAGAGGGTGGCTTTGGATCCACCGGCAAGTATTAATAAATACATATTATATATAAAGTATATAAAAATTAAAATACCTGTTTAAATCAATTCATGCTGCCTACAACCATTAATAATTAAATTCCTAAATATTTGAGGCCTCTATGGGTATTATAACGCGGCCAGGATAACAACCAATCATATAAATATAGCTGATTTAGAAAAGAGATTCCATTATAGGGATATAGGGAAATATAATTAGCAAGCAAAAAGAATATACATAAATTAGAGAACCAAAACCATATACTGGGAAACAGTTAAAGATAGGATGGTACCAAAAATATCAACAAAAGTCATTTAATAGAGAAAAGTCTGACAGCCCTCAGCCAATAGATGAATAAATAATAGTTCCGATAATATATATTATGTAAACTTAATTACATTTATTTAATTATAAACACCTATTCCAATTTGTCAACCCTACTCGCCCATTTTTTAATATATTACTCTTACTACTAATAAAAGAGTGTGAGAGTCAGGAGTTGACTCTCACACTCTTAATATGCTTTATTTATATAATTAGTTATACCTTCTTATACAACGCTCCAAAATTCTGGCATGCCCTGTAATCTGCTGCTTCCATCTCTTTGGTACCAAAAGCAGACCAGGCTGCAGGCCTAAATAGTTGGTCATCGGTAACATTATGCATGGCCACCGGAATCCTCAGAAGTGAAGAAAGCGTAATCAGAAGGCTGCCTATATGCCCATAACTAAATACAGCATGGTTTACTCCCCAGTTGTTCATAAGGGTATAGGTATCATTAAAGGGTATTTTTCCAGTAATTTTTGGAGCAAACCAGGTATTGGGCCAGGTAGGATCGGTTCTGTCACTTAAGATCTTGCCCACCTTATCCGGCAAGGACACAGCATAGCCTTCCGCAATCTGCAACACAGGTCCCAGGCCTTTTATAAGGTTAATCCTGAACATGGTTACCGGCATATCGCCCCGGGTTACAAAATTTGCCGAAAAACCGCCTCCCCTGAAATATTCCACTGAAGCCGGTCTAAACTGAGAATTAGACAACATATTATTTACATCATCGTCAGTTATTTCCCAATAAGGCTTCATGGCCGGCTGGCCATCTATGGTTTGCTGGCCGGTTCCATCCAGGGCTGCTGAACCGGAATTTATAAGGTGGATTATTCCAGTTACAGCTTTGCCTTCAAGATCATAACCGGTTATCCTTTTCACTGCTTCCGGGCTCCAGAAGGTTCTAACATCAGCAAAAACCTGTGCGGTATCGGTTAAAAGATGACCAAATATCATGGGTACAGCGTTTAAAGCATCGTTCTCTGTGGCCATAATATAGGGCTGCCTGATACCATTCCAGTCAAATGAAGAGTTGAGTATAGTTTCAGTAAAGTCGCCATTGGGGAAATAGTCAGTCCACTGTCTCTGGCCCTGAAAACCAGCTGCCAGAGCATTATGGCCCATAGCTTCTTCAGCATAATCAATATCTATAAGATTGGGGTTTCCTACCATAAGGTCCCTGGCTATAAGGGTCATCTTTACTACAAATTCCCAGTCTGCGTCCTTTTGCTGCCTGGTTCTCTGCATATGTTCAGGATTGTTGTCCGTACCTTCGGTGCAATTGTTTTTCACCCAATTTAGAGCTTTCTGGTATTCCTGTTGGTCAAAGATTCCCTCTTCTACCCTCCTTATTATCTCAGTAGAGTCCGTATATTCACATCTCATACCCAGATAATCTTCAAAGAAATGGGGATCAACAATGGAGCCGGCTATCCCCATGGAGGTATTTCCTATGGAAAGGTAAGATTTTCCTCTCATGGTAGCTACTGCCAGACCAGCCTGGGCAAACTGCAGCAGCTTCTGAGCTACATCCTCAGGTATGGAAGTGTCGTCTGCATCCTGTACGTCTTTTCCGTATATGCCAAAGGCAGGAAGCCCTTTCTGGGCATGAGCCGCCAATACTGCTGCCAGATATACGGCCCCGGGCCTCTCACTGCCGTTAAATCCCCATATAGCCTTGGGTCTGGTAGTATGCATATCCATGGTTTCAGAACCATAACACCAGCTGGGGGTAACGGTAATGGTGAGGCCTACACCTTCTTTGGCAAATTTATCATCCGCCATGGAAGCTTCGGCTACTCCCCCTATAGTTGTATCAGCGATCACGCATTCCACCGGATCGCCGGAAGCATGTCTTAGATTTTCTGTCAGCAATTTAGCTGCAGATTTAGCCATATTCATGGTTTGATCTTCCAGGGATTCCCTTACCCCTTTTCTGCGCCCGTCAATAGTGGGACGTATACCTATTTTGGGAAGTGTCCCTATCAATCTGTTCTTAAATGAGTTGCTCATTTTTTTCTGCTCCTTTATATGTATTGATTCTTATTTAATATTTTCCGTAATCATAGGCTGCTTCCAGCATGGCAATTACATTTTCTGGAGGCACATCAGCTAAAATGTTATGTATCTGGTTGAATACCGCTCCACCCCCATCTGCCAGTATTTCCACTCTTTCTTTAACATCCTCTCTTACCTGGTCAGGAGTTCCTTTGGCCAGTACATCCCTGGTATTACACCCTCCGCCCCAGAAAATTATATCTTCTCCAAACTCCTTCTTTAATTTTTCAGGCTCCATGTCCTTGGCGGTTGTTTGAACCGGGTTAAGCACATCAAGCCCTGCCTCAATCAAACCTGGAAGTAACTTATATATGGAACCACATGAATGCAAAAATACCTTACAATTACTTTTTTCATGTACAAAATCCCACATTTTCTTATGACGGGGCTTAAATACTTCATCATAGACTTCCGGAGACATAAAAGGACTGTCCTGGCCTCCAAGATCATCACCAAACTGTAATAGATCCACATACTCCCCTACCCCATCAATTACTTTTTCGAGCTTAATCAAATTTCTCTCAACCAGAGTATCTAATAGGTGCATGGTATTTTTTTTATCAGTGTACATATCGATCATAAAATTGGCCATTCCCCTTAAAAAAGTTCCTGTTTCAAACATGTTACATCCAACAGAAAGTACGATAGAGTAATCAGTTTCCCGGTACAGCTTTTCTATTCCCTTTACAAACACATCAAACTGTTGCTCATTAAAGACATCCAGGTGCCATGGAGGCGAAGGTACTGCCCACATATGTTTATCCAGATCCTGGTGGTTAAATTCTTCAGGAATGGATGGAAGATCCTGATAAATCCAGAAACATTGGTCTACATAAAGAGAAGATGCAGGTTTTTTACCCAGCCTGGTTCCATCCTGATCCAGTATAAATACAGTGTTCTTTTCATCGATTTCTATATTAAGAAATTTTGGTATCAGACATTTTGAACCATCGTTTAAGGTCCAGGTCCTCCAATCATCTTCATCATTTAAAAACCCCTGCCCGGCATCTATGGCGTCTATATGGAAATGTTCCATAACCTCTGGATGAGGAAAAGAAAGCTGTTGAATAAAGTCATACATTCTGGGCAGCTTGCCCTTAAATCCTAATTTACCTAATAGTTTATTATAAGCAATAGTAGATATACCGGAGGATCTCATACTGCCCAGATCAATGGGCATCCTGTCAGCTGTTTTATGATTCAGTATTTTTTTGACTCTTTCCCTGGAATTCATTTCTTCTCCCTGCTAATATTTGCCAAAATCCTTTAAGGTTTGCCACCAGGCCATTATATTCTCCGGAGGCACCGAGCTCTGTATGATATGAATAGGAGCAAAAATAAAGCCTCCGCCCGGGGCAAGATCGTTTATCCTTCTTTTAGTCTCCTCAACTACCTGCCGGGGAGTTCCAAAGGATAGAATATTATTATCACAGGAGCCTCCCCAGAAAGTAAGGTGTTGTCCAAATTCCTGTTTTAATGCCCTGGTTTCCATCCCCCTGCAGTTTACCTGTATGGGATTAAGAATGTCTGCTCCAGCCTCTATCAGTAAAGGAATAGCCTCCTTTATGGCTCCATCACAATGGAAAAATATATAAACCTTTGATTTTGCGCAGGTTTTAATAAAATCAAAAAGTTTCTTATGATAAGGCCATATAAGTTCCTCATATAATTGCAGAGACACCAGTAGGCTATCCTTATTTCCCAGGTCATCAGCGGTGGATACTACCAGAACATTCTCGCCAACTGCCTCCAGTGCCCGTTTCCAGTACTTCATTTTTATTTCCAGAAATTTGTCCATAATCGCATGAACCATTTTTTTATTGGTGAGCATATCCATAAAGAATTGTTCATAACCTCTCATCCACATGGCATTTTCCCACATACCTGCACTCATTCTTTCCAGAAAATAAGCCTTATCATTCCCGACTACCCGGTCAGCCTTTTGCTTGAGACCTCTAAACCTGGCTTTATCCGTGGGATCAGGCCAGGGATAGTTTTCAATATCAGCTACGGTCTCTGCATCCCTGAGAGGACTTTTATAAATATCGTAATAATGCCCGCCGCTTGCCGGCATCCTGTATTCAATTCCAAATTCATCTATTAAACCACAGTAACCGTCCTTTATCCCTAATTGTTGGGATAAACCCGGTTTGCCGGGAGGGTTTGGAGACACATTGATTATATCAATATCCAGGCATTCAATAATATCTTCATCTATTTTACCCAGCTGGGTTATGGTATCCCAGACCTCTGCTTTGCTCTCCAGACCCAAGTAGTGCCTGAGTTTATTCAAGGCGATAACATTTATTCCTGCCACCAGGGCTCCACCCATATCAAAAGGAACTCGATCAGGTTCCTGATGTTCAAGCGAAGCTTTTACTCTTTTATAACTTGTAAATTTATCCAATATATCTTTTATTTATTGATAAAGTCAGTAAGATCCAGCTCCAGCAGTTTATGGTAAGAAGGTTTTCCTTCCTGGTCCCATCCGGCAAGCTGGTAGTAGAGTTGTCTGGCTTCCATAAACTGTTGTTTGTCTATTTTCAGACCCTCAAGAGGGCCATTTTCAATAGGCTCAAATATTCTCTCCGGGAGCATATCCTCCTCCGAATTTTCCCTCAGGGCAAAAAGTTTGTACATGTTTATCCTTTTTTCACCAATCTTTATAAGCTCAAATAAAGAGCTTTCCCATCCGGTAACTGTATTTACAATGTCCACCAGGTGCTGAAAATCAAAAAACCTGACTGGAGAGAAAGCAAAGATACAGGCGCATAAAGCATCAAGCATCGAGAATGCCGGTTGAAGCAAGAAAAACATCCTCACTTTCTGGTGACTTAAGCTATCAGCTTTAAGCCGGTCGTATACGGTAAGAGGGGCAACTTTATCCATAAATAGTCGATCTGCATTAAAATCAAAATCCGTATCATGCTCTACCACCGTATAATATGGCCCGATTGGTGATACTGCATATCCCAATCCCAGCATTTGTTTGATTCTGGGCTCATGGAAGGGCAGTTCCATCCCCTTTACATGCATTGCCATGCTCTTGGAACCCTTTATATGGGCAGAAGCAATGCTTACCCCTTCTGCTAAAATATTTCCAATAGATTTTCTCTCCACAATCATTCTGGTCAGCTTGAGCATAGTTTGAGGGTCACCCCATTTTAAAGACAAACCCATAGTTTGGTCCGGACTGATAAGCCCATTTTCATAACACTCAACAGCATAGCCCAAAACATTGCCCAGAGATGTGCCATCAATTCCATAGTCACAGATCATATTCCATAATTTTAAGGTGGATTCCATGTCATCAACCAGAAGATTATAGGAGGTAGCGGCCAGGCTTTCCAGCTCTATCAACCCAAAATCAGGATTGAGGCCGATATCCTTCAGGCCAGGGATTTTTTTCTTGCAACCTCCAGTACAATTTGCACAATTAATATTGTCTGGCGGATATTTGTCAGTGATGGTAAAACCATCTATTTTTTCCGAGCCGTCAAAGGATGAGAAATGAAAATTTTTTGCAGATAACATTCCCTGTTCAGACAACATTCTAAGATATCCGGCATTACTGGCCCTGCCGTGTTGATTCTTGTTCAAAGGATTGCTTAAAAAATTATTTTTAAAATAAAGAGACAAATCCTGTAATTTTTTATCATTATAAACAGCAATATTTTTTTGACCTTTAACACACAATGCTTTTAAATTCTTGGAACCCATAACTGCGCCTACACCGCATCGGGAGCTTAAAAAACAGTTATCGGTAATTATGGAAGCAAAGCGTACCAGCCTCTCCCCCGCAGGGCCGATAAGTGCGATACTATGATCTTTCAAACCTTCATTTTTGGATAGAAGGTTATAGGCGTCAGAGGTACAAAGACCCCACAGGTTATCAGCATCCAGTATTTTAATATCATCGCCAGTTATAGTTATAAAACAGGGCTTTTCCGATTTACCCTTTATGATAATGGCATCAAACCCTGCCTTTTTAATCATTTCACCCATAAACCCTGGGGTAGTAGACTCTCCTACCCCATTAGTTAAAGGAGACTTGGTAACCACATTATGCATAGCAGTGCCGGGGCAATCCACACCAGTGATGGGTGAGGTGGAAAATATAAGAAGATTATTTTCAGATAATGGGTCTGTATTAGGCTTTAGATATTTGAGTAAAAAATAAGCAGCCAAGCAGGCTCCACCAAAATATTTGCGGTAAAATTTGTCTTCTAATTTTATAAATTCTACCTGTTTATTGGTTAAATTAATCTGCAGTACTCTGCCATTGTAACCATAAGACATAATATTTTAAATATAATAGCTTCCTATTTCCTTACTAACAATATTGTAGCTATCAGCATCTTTGTTTACTGATTCAATCTCTCCCACGATTTTCTTATCCCTGAAAATATATATACGGTTGGCGAGTGTTATTATTTCAGGCATATCTGAAGATATAAGGATTAAAGATTTACCTTCTTTGTGGGCCAGATTGTAAATAAGCTTATGTATATACTCCTTGGCACCCACGTCTACGCCAATAGTAGGCTCATCAAATATTATGATATCGCAATCAGCCACCAGCCATTTGGCGATGCTTACTTTTTGCTGGTTGCCCCCGCTCAGTTTACCTGCAATCTGGTTCAGTCCTGTAGTACGGATATCAAGGTTTTTCACCATATTATCGGCATGCTCTTTTTCTTTATTACCGTCAATAAACCTTAATATTTTACTGGCAATCTTTGGCCATATGGTAATGCTTATATTGGTTTTAACCGTACTGGTTAAGAGTAGTCCTTCTTCCTTCCTGTTTTCGGTAACATACCCTATACGGTGGCGGTAAAGGCTGTCAGCTATGGAGCGTGGATTAATCTTTTTACCCCGCAGATATACTTCTCCGGATTGTTTTCTATCCTCTCCGATTATTAACCTGGCCAACTCTGTTCTACCCGCTCCGACCAATCCATAAAACCCTAAAACCTCGCCCTTGTGCAGCTTAAAGCTTACATTCTCTGCTTTGTGCTCTTTATAAATATTTTTGGCTTCAAGTATTGAAATTTCTTTGTCAAATGAATCAAATTTATAAGATTCAATTTTTTCTTCTCTTCCTATCATCATCTTCACCAGATCCTGTTTATCTACAGAATTTATTGGTCTGGTATCAATTTTTTTACCGTCCCTAAGCACAGTTACCATCTCGCATACTCTGAATACTTCTTCCAGCTTATGGGTAACGAATAATATTATTATTCCTTTTTCTTTAAGCTCTTTCAGTATGGAAAAAAGCGTTTCTACTTCGCTTTCAGATATGGAAGATGTAGGCTCATCCAGAAGCAGTATTTTTGATTTTGATGCCAGTGATTTGGCTATCTCCACCATCTGTTTCTGGGCTACACTTAGCTCGCCTATAGGTTTGGTAGGGGGAACATGCAAACCTACCATATCCAGGTATTTTGAGGCTGTCTGGTTGATCTTTTTCCAGTTGAGTATACCGCTTTTGCCAAAGGTAGACATTTTGTCCAGCATTATGTTTTCAGCAACGCTGTATCTGGCCAGGACCTGTAGCTCCTGGTTTACCACACTGATCTCCTTGCTTAATGCATCAATGTAGTTATCTACAACCAGCTCGTTAGAATCAAGATACATCTTGCCGCTGTCAGGCTTATGGACCCCGCAAATAACCTTAATAAGGGTTGATTTGCCGGCACCATTTTCACCTAAAAGAGCATGTATCTGTCCCTGTTCAAATTCAACAGAAACATCATCCAAGGCCCTTACTCCAGGAAAAGACTTACTTATATTTTCTAACTTTAACACCTTTTAGTTCCCCCTACCAATTATATTGTTTTATTTAAAATACTCTGATTTAGCGTTATCTGCTAAATCGTACGCAGCCTGCCAAAGCTCGTCCATAAAGGTATCCAGGTTATCCTGGGTTATAACGACACCAAAGGTGTCAATAAAGGTATGGTCAGCTTTGGGCTCCATGCCATCTATTAAGTATTCAAGAAGCAGCGGAGTTACATAACCCTGGCAGTATGGATTCTGGCCAAAAGTACCGGTTATATATCCCTGTTCTACAGCTTTTAGAACGGCTGGATCATCATCAATGCCTACAAAAGCTATACTGTCATTTTCCATCTCAGTCAGTATCTGGGCTGTAGCTACAGTAGGATTATACCCTGTGGTTACTATACCGTTGATAGAATCACCACCGGCAGCCAGAGCGTTACTAACTTTTTCTGTACATTCCTCAATAGCGTTCATATCACCTATGGTTTGTACTATCTCAACATCTGGATACTGTGCTACAACTTCTTCCACACCTTCTTTTCTAAGGATAGTGTTAGGATCAGTTACTACTTCCAGAACATTAAGTATGCCGCCTTTATAGTCCATGGCTTCGCATACTCTCTCAGTAGCTTCCATAGCAGCAGCTTTTACATCGGTAGCCACTGTAAATGAAGCAGGAGTAGGCTCCTGGGTGGGAGCGCCATAGTTATTAACATATACACCCTGTGCTACCACTTCTTCATATAGACCATTGGCTCCAGCAGCATCCAGAGGGAAAACCATAAGTCCGTTGTATCCCTGGGCTATCAAAGCTTCAACCTGCTCATTTTCGGTTGGCTGGGTCCAATCGGTACCAATCTGTGAATAAACCTCCACACCGAAGTCCTCAGCATGTTTTGCCAGTCCTTTTTTTACTGATTCATAGTATGGATGAACTGCTGGCCAGTAAGAAGCAAGCTTATAGTTGCTGGTATCTGCTTCTTCAGCTGCTTCTTCTGCTACCTCTTCTACTTCTTCGGTAGCTTCCTCAGCCACTTCTTCAACCTCTTCAGCAGCTTCTTCAGCAGTTTCAGCAGTACCGGCGCAACCGCTAAGAGGAACTACTACTACCAACGATAATGCCAGTAGCATTATTATAATTTTTGATAGATGTCTTTTCATTTACTGTCACCTTTCTTCATAGTTTCATTAATAATATGGTTCAGGTTTATTATCACTACATCATATATCACCCCCATTTTTTTTACTCCAACAACCTTCTCTGGTTATAAATATTTCTTATCCTGTCAATGCCTACTGCTATAAGTATCAATAATCCCAGGTATGTCTGTTCCCAGTAAACATTGGTCTGCATTATAATAAGGCCATTTTTAATCATTACCATTATAGCTGCGCCCAGAAGTAAACCGAATGCAGTCATAGAGCCTCCGCTAAGAGCAGTACCTCCCAGAATGGCTACCGCAAATGATATAATAAGCCAATCCTGTCCGGTTACCGGGGGTGCTGTCCCCATCCTGGATATGTAAAGCACAGCAGCAAGAGCAGCTACCAAACCCGATAGAGCGTGGCTGAGCATCTTGATTTTATCTGTATTTATACCTGAAAACTTGGATGCTTCCAAATTTTCACCAACTGCCAAAATCCTTCTGCCTACCAGGGTATATTTAAAGAAAAGATAAAGAACTACCAAAGCAAAGAGGGCAAAAATAAAAATAAAGGGGATACCTACCACTCTGCCTTTTCCCAGCACAGTAAAGCTTAAAGGGATATCTACAAAGGAATAACCTTGAGTAAAACCGAAATTTATACCGGTAAAAATAAAGGAAGTGGCCAGAGTTACAATAAAAGCATTTATACCAAACTTGGCGGTGATAACTCCGTTTATAGCACCGCAGGCTATGCCTACTGCTAGTGCTGCTAGGGTAGCTACAATTCCATTCATGCCCTGGACATCCATTAAATATCCAGCAGTAATAGTAGCCAGGCCCCCTATTGCCCCTACCGAAAGGTTCATATCTCCAACTACCAGAACCAATCCCTGGGCCAGCCCAATAAACACATAAAGGGAAAGAGTTCGGCCTGTGGTATACATATTGAACGGTGTGAGGAAACTGTCAGAGAACAGAGAAAGAATTGCAAACAGTATCAGTGCCGCTATGAATAACCCGAAGTTTCCACTGGTCAAGGTATCTCTTATATAGTTTTTTTTCAATTTCTTACTCCCCTTTGCTTGTTAAAGAATTTATTAAAATAGTAATCTTGCCAATTTAATTCCTTAGCGGTTGATGCTCCAGGTCTGGTTTGGATTGCTGTATCTGTTTATAATTATTTTTTACAAATTTTAAGTGTGCCTTTATGCTATCTACAGCCTTATCCCCTTGCTTCTGTTTCAGGTATATAAATACATTATTGTGATCCTGGTAGGTTCTTTGCATAACTCCCGGTATAGCGGTAGTTTTTATAAGTATTTCGGTCATGCAATATTTTAGTAAAGGGAATATTACGTCAAAATATTTTTTTATTACCTTATTATGGGTAGCATCTGACAATTTTTGGTGAAACTGGTAATCAAGCCTTACGAATTCTTCCTTATTTTCCTTTTTTATATAAAAAGAAGTCAGCTCCAGGTTTTCTTCTATATCTTTAAGATCCTGTTCGGTGGCATTATTTATGGCTGATTGAACCACAATCGATTCAAATAATTCTCTGAATTCTAATAAATCCGGGACCAGTTCATCATCCGGCCTGTAATTAATTCTGGCTGGATTAAAGAATGAATTAATGGAAAAAGGTTTTATATATGCCCCTATCCCCGGTTTTACTTCTATAACATCTACCAGCTCCAGGGCCTGTAACGCTTCCCTAACACTGCCTCTTCCAGTATTATATATGTCGCATAGCTCATTCTGTGAGGGCAAAAGCTGGCCGGGGCTTAATTTGCCCTGTTCAATATCTTCAAGGATATGGTCAATTATTACTCTGGGTGCTTTCTTTTTTATACTCATCATACCTGTCATACAAGTATTATTGTACTTTAATATAGGCAACATTTGAGTAAAAGTCAATAATAAATTTACATATAATATAAATGTAAAACAACTATTGGTGTTAACGTTTACATTATTAAAAAAATATTATTTTGTCAAGTTTAGATCGTAGATTTCCGGATTATCAGATTGGTTCCCAGCCTGATAATTAGAGGCAGGCTGTCCTCACTAGAACTTTTCTGGCCAATTTTTTTTATTATTAATTCAGCAGCTGTATTACCCATACTGTAAACGGGCTGATTAACCGTAGTTATGGGTGGGTCGGCGATCTGGGTCCAATCGGGATTATCGAATCCCAGTATTCCAATATCTTCAGGAATCTTCAGCCCTTTCTGTTTAATTGCCAGCACCGATCCTAAAGTCATATCCAGATTAGTTATAAAAATTGCATCTGGCCCGGGACTGTCTTCTAATAATTCAGTGGTTAGATTAATCCCGCTTCTTTTCTTAAAATCACCGGTCTTAATTAAACTATTATTTATTATTTTCTTGGCTTCGGTTAAAGCCCTTATGTAACCTTCCAGTCTCTCTGCTCCTGTGGTACGGTCAGGATAGCCGTTAATAATGGCTATCCTTTCATATCCCCTGCTTATAAGGTATTTTACTGCCCGATATGAGCCTTGCTCATTATCCACCAGCACCGCATCGTTTTCCAGGCCGGGGATAAGACGGTCTACCAATACAACCTGTATTCCGGATTTTTTTAGCATTCTTATATACTCCGCATTTTTGCCGGTAGGGGTAAGGATAATACCATCTACCCGGTTAGATTTAAGAATCTTTAGATACTTTAGTTCTTTTTGTGGGTTATCGTCGCCATTACATAATATAAGGCTGTAGCCTTCATTTATGGCAACATCCTCTACCGCCTTGGCCAGAGTGGAATAAAACTGGGATAGTACATTACCCACTATGATACCCAGAATGTTTGTTTTTTTGCTTCTCAAGCTGCTGGCTACCGCATTTATTTCATAGTTGAGCTGCGAAGCTACCCGTAATACTCTTTTCCTGGTTTCCTCTTTTACTCCCGGATATTTATGCATAACCCTGGAAACAGTGGCTGTTGACACTCCTGCTTTCTGGGCTACAGTTTTGATGTTAATTCTCTTCATAGTTTAAAATATGTTAACGTTTACATAATATTAGAAAAAACATTGGAAATCAATAATGTTATAAAGATTTTTTTACAGTGGCCGGATTGCCAAATGCCAGACTGTTGGCAGGTATGGAATCCAGGATTAGAGAATGTGCTCCGATAGTTGTATTCTGGCCTATGGTAACCGGCCCCAGGGCGGTTACTCCGGTATACAATATTACATTATCTTCTATTACCGGATAGCCTGGTTCCCCGTGATGAAATATTGAATGGCCCAAGCCTCCCAACACTACATTGGAAAAGATACTCACATTGTCCCCCAGACGCACTCCCCTGCCGATGACTACCCCAGAAGGGTGCCATATCCTGCAGCCAGACCCAATTTCGGCACCTGGGTCAATTTCAGCGCCAGTTAACCAGTAATTAAACCTGCTGCATATTTCAGCTATAAGGGCCAGCCTGATACGGTAAAGCCAGTGATAAAAACGATAAAAGATTAATGCTTGAACCCCTGGTTTTACCAGTAGGATCCTTATAGCTCCCCAGATAGTAGGTTTGCCCTTGATTGTTCCATATTTACTAAACAGGCGCCTTATATCCCCCATAAGGCCGCCCTGTGTAGTTTTAGCCATATTTATTACTTGTTTATATATTTAAATATTAAACTGTGAAAATCTCTTTTGTAAAACAGCTTTATATTAATCTCAGGATAGAGTTTTTTTATCATCTTAATTTTTCTATTCTTTTTAGTAACCAGTTTCTGGTTCATGGTGGTTAGCTCTATAAACAAATCATGATCAGTCAGATAAAAATCAGGCGTGAAGCTCTCCAGTATATTGCCTTCCTCCTCCCAGCTTAAGGGAAATGTTTTAGGTTCATACTCCCATTTTATTCTATAAAAATCTAATATCCTGGCAAACTCCTTTTCGCTTTCATGGGCAAACTTTATTTTTTCTGCATTAATAAATTCTGAGTCGGGACTATTTGCTTTATTGATATTGTTTTTTACTTCTGGCCGGTTTCCTTCCATCACTCTTCTTGCTTAAAATCGTCAGGGGTTACATGCTCTAAGAAATCCTTGAACTGTGCCACTTCATCCTCTATGGTTTGTATTTCCAGCCCAGCTGATTGAATTATATGGTCAGCGGCATAAATATCACATTTGCTTCTGACCGCCAATGCTATGGCATCTGAAGGCCTGGAATCAATTTTAAGTTTACCATAGGTTTGATTTTCCATATTAATCACTGCGTAAAAAGTGTTCTCTTTAATATCACAGATTTCTATTTTGGTAATCTTGCAGGCTATTTTATCCAGTATATTTTTTATCAAATCATGGGTCATGGGCCTGGGGGTTTTAATGCTGGACATCTCCAGAGCTATAGCCGTTGCCTCAAATGCTCCAATCCATATAGGAAGATAGCGGTTCCCCTTATCCTCTTTTAAAAGTATTATAGGCTTCTGGGAGGGAAGCTCTATTCTTACTCCCTCCAGAGACATTTTTATTAGTTTTTGATTTTTTTCCTGCATAAACTTGGGTCACAATTATTTGTTATTATTATAACACTTAAACCCTTATTATAATACCGGGTATGGTACGGGATTAAGGTCTGGAGTCTCCATTTAATGATTCAATATCTTTCTTTACTGTATTTATATTTAACTCATAAATGGAATCGAGATTCCTGAATTTTTGCTTATAGTCCAGACCATAGCCAACTATATACTTTTCCCCTATACTAAAGCCCTTATATTTAATATTTATATCCGCCATTCTTCTTATATCCCTATCCAGCAGGGTGCATATTTCTATGCTTTTGGGAAACCGGGATTCCAAATTTCTTAGAAGGTAGCTGATGGTAAGTCCAGTATCTATAATATCTTCAGCAATAAGAACATCTTTGTCTTCTATGGATTCTTCAAGGTCTTTGGTTATCCTGACTACTCCCCCGCCAGTATCGGATATGCCATAAGTAGATATACCCATAAAATCGATGCTCAAAGGGAGATTGATATGCCGGATAAGATCGATTAAAAAGATAACCCCTCCACGGAGTATGCTTATTACCAGCAAATTTTTGTCAGCATAGTCACGGGTAATTTCCCGGCCCATTTCAGCAATCCTATTCTGGATGGTTGAACTGGAAAACACTACTTTTCCTATAACATCTTCAATACCGGGTTTAACTTTTAAGTGCTGTAATTCCAATTTAATTAATAGATTACTCTGTCAACGCTTTCCACCATGGAAATCCAGGTAGTTCCTCTGTTAAACAGTATATCATTTCCCTGGTCATCTTTAAAATCAAAAGGCTCGGAAACACTTTTCCTGTCCCAGGTTCCCTCAATAACCTCGCCGTCCATAAAGAAAAAGGCTTTACCCCCATTAGTGGTTCTTACTATCATATGGCCGGCATCATCACCGGAATTAGCGATATCGGTTATCATTACCACTATGTTGCTGGCAACTATCTGTTCGCCTGTTTCACGATCCATATGGGCAGCATTGCCCACATACTTAAGGTAATTATTGTTTTCGCTGTCATATTCATATACCGCCTTATACTGCTCGTATGAAAAATCTACAGTTACCTGGTCTATAGTGCCCCTTTCGGAAAGCGGTGCATCCAGCTTGAACATAAATGGAGACTGGCCGCCATCCACAGCATAACCCAGTCTCTGGGCATCTTCTTTTAATTGCAAAGTTGACATATAGCCATTATGGGGGGCAACCCTGCTGTCATCTCTCCAGTGGGATGCCTGGGCGGTAATAGAACTATTGCCGCTCTGATCGCCCAAAACGCTTAATACATCCATTCCCATATTTTCTATCAGCTTATATCCTTCAGGGTAGGTACCCCAGAATGCATAGATGGGATCAAAGCTTCGGGCTACTTCACCATAGTACTGCCGGGCGCTTCGAACTGGACCCAGCTTTTCGGCATCATAGGATGAATAGATGGCCACATATCTGGTAACTCCTCCCTCATCCACAATCTCAAACACAACATCAGCCAAACTCAGTCCGGATTGAGGCCTGGAATCAGGGCTATTTTCAATCATTACTGCTATTGGTCTGCTGTCATTTATCTGTTCCGAAATCTCCAGTCCGGATAATATATTTATATTGCCGGTAATTATTTTTTGATGCAAGCCCCCTTCAGTGCCTTCCTCTTGCTCCTGTTCTTCCTGGCCTTCTGCAGGCTGCTTATCTCCGGATGATTCCTCCTCTGCAGGCTGCTCATCCTGGGGCTGCTGCTCTACTGGTTCCTGTCCTGAACAGCCATATATGCTAAAAGTTAAAGCCATGGCCAAAGCCATAGAAACTATTATCAATTTGATAAAGATATTTTTAGTAAATGAACGCAATTTTTTACCTCCAATTTATTAAACATAAAATTTGGTCTTAAAAAATAAATTCTTAATTATTATAAATATAAATATAAAAAAGTAAAACCCAAGTGCAAAAATCATTATCTTTTTATCACGCTGCTGATTGGCAGGATTAAGATTTTGCTCTACTACCGGTTTTTCCACTGATTCATTGCTTACAAGAGAAACTTCCCTCACCATCTGGTCATTTATATAGACAGAAAGCCTTCCCAGATCCTGATTCTTTTGTACTGGAAGTTCAATTTGTTCTTCAATGCTGTATTGAAAATCTACTTTATCCTCGGCAGTGTTTATAAATTCATGATAATCCTGTGAAGGGTAAACATCTATATTGGCCTGGCTAAGACCTCCTGCACTGACTGTATCAATTTTGAGTTTGTGGTCAACTATCTGTTCAAAATTATAATTTTGGTTTACATATTCAATTAAAGAAATTGCATCCTCTTCCCTGCTCTCCCTGGTGCTGTTCAGGATTACGGTAATAAGGTCAAGCCTGTCGGAATCCGAATAAGTTACTATACAGAATCCTGCCCGGGCAGTGAAACCGGTTTTAATCCCCTTGATATAATCAAATTGAAGAAGATCATTAGTATTTTTTATTTCAATTTCTCTGCCGCTGACAGTTATGGTATCCTGGTCGGTATCCACTATTTGGGAAAACAAAGGATTATTCAGGCAGTATTTGGCTATAACCGCCAGGTCTTTGGCAGTAGACATATGTAAAGGATATACTGAATCAAGGCCATTGGTATTCTGGAAATAAGTATTGTTGGCGCCTATTTCCTTTGCCTTTTTATTCATGACTTTTACAAATTCTTCTTCGCTTCCGGATATGTGCTCTGCCAGGGCAATGGTAGCGTTGTTATGGGAACAGATTAAAGCAGCCTTTAGTAGATCCAATACGCTTACCTTATCCCCTCTTTTGAAAGTGAAAGCAGAATGATTTCTGCCATCGGCATTTTCACTTATCTCTGCAACCTGGCTGAGATCGCCTACTGTTTCAATAGCAATTATGGCGGTTAACATCTTGGTGGTACTGGCAGGATACATCCTGCGGTAGCTATTCTTCTCCCATAGTATTTTCCCGGTTTCAGCTTCCATTACCAGCGCTGATTCTGCGGTGATCTCCGGGCCTGGTTCCCCATACAGCTGACCGTAGAATAAAAAAGAAAGAAACAATACCACAAATACTAAAAAGAGGCTGGTAATGAATTTTTTAAGCAGTACCCTGTAGCCTATCATTTATGCTGTTCCAAAAATTTACGGTTTTTTCTTTTTACCAGTAAGCTATAAAAATTATTAAGATGTGAATCCAGCTGGCCCATGATCTTCTGGCCATTTTTATGTGATTCTTTACTGGAAGATAAAAACAGGGGCAGCACTATTTGCTGAATGAAAGATGAATGCCTGTTGGCAAAATTGTCAAACATTTTAAGGTGTTTGATATGTATTCCATATTTTTCAAGCTGGGCAGCGATTTTTATAACATCCAGGTCATCGCTGGATATCATATCCCGTTCCCCTTCTTTTTGAGTTTCTATTATATTGTCTTCCACCAGCTCATTTATGTAAGAAGCGCTGATACTGTATCTGTCGGCAGCTTCTCCCAGTGTAAGGGATTTGGGTTCTGCTTCCTCATATTGTTCTCCCAGCTTAAGCTGCATATCCTTTAGCAGCTTGTTTTCATCATTCTGGGTGGAGAAATCTACAGTTTCAATTTTTTCTTTAACTACATCAAGAGGCATATAATATTCTTTTTGCATCTTAAGTATAAAGTTAATCTTCTTTATATCCAGGGCAGAATAAATCCGGTACTTATTTTCGGCCCTGTCGGGATTAATAAGGCCCCTGGATTCCAAAAACCGCAGTTTACTGGAACTTATATCCGGATATACCTCCTTCAATTTTTCTACCAGCTCGCCAATGGTTAAGTATTTTTTATTATCTTCCATATCCTATTGTTTAGGTTGTAAAATATAAAAATATGTATTTACCTATTTGAACCCTGTCGCCGCTTTTCAATAAGCAGCTATCCACCCTTTCACCGTTAACATAGCTTCCATTAAGGCTGCCGGCATCTTCTAGGGCCAAACCTTCCTTTTGGCTGTTGATAAAGGCATGCTGCCTGGAAACCGTAATATCGTCCAAAAATATATCAGATTCAGGACTTCTGCCTACGGATATTGAGTCTTTATTTATAAAGAACTTCTCTCCAATATTGGGGCCTTTTATTACCAGAAAACCATTTCTGCCCTTGGGCACTTCTTTCAGGTCCTCAATAATTCTGGCCTTTATTTCATCAGAAAGATCAACCTGCTGTTCCCTTATTGATTCTGTATTATTTATATCCTTGTCCATGATAGATAATATCTGGTTATGTTTATTATATATTATATATTATTTTGCCCGGAAACTATAATTTATTTTATTAGATTATTAATCTTTTTTTCTACAAAATTTTTAATTAAATTAAAGTCATTCTGGTCGGTTGTTTCAATATAGCATCGTATGAGGGGTTCAGTCCCCGAAGGCCTTATAAGCAGCCACCCCTTGTATTTTTTTAGAATAAGTTTAACCCCGTCTAAGGTGTTAATTTCGGTAACCCGGTTATCACCTATATCGGCATCTTTTAAGCTCCTGAAGAATTTAATGATATCAGATTTCTTGTTCTGTGGGATTTCCAGATCCAGTCTCAGGTTGTAAAAAGTGCCAAACTGATTATAAATTTCATTAAGATAATCAGAAAGATAGGGGCCTTTTCTATTTTTCTTCAGAAAAGACTGTATCTCCAGCAGCAGTAAATTTGCCAGTAAACCGTCTTTTTCCGGTATATGGCCCTTGATGCTTAAACCGCCGCTTTCTTCCCCGCCTATTAATACCTGTTCCTCCAGCATAGCTTTTCCTATGTGTTTAAATCCCACCGGGGTCTCTTTTACCTTCAGGCCCTTCTTTTTGCAGATTTCGTCTATTAGATGAGTGGTAGCAACTGTTCTTACTGCCATGTCTTCCTGGTCGAATTTTCCAGTTTCAGTTAAGTAAAAAAGAATAATGGAAATTACATTATTGGGGCTTATATATTCTCCCCTGGCGTCTATTACTCCAAACCGGTCGGCGTCACCATCCAGGGCTATCCCTATATCCAGATTTTCTTTTTTAACAATTTCATATAGCCGGGTCAGGTTACTTTTGGAAGGTTCAGGAAGCTTGCCGCCGAACAAGGGATCCCTGAAGTTGTTTATAACCGTTGCATTAAGCTCCAAATGCTGGTTGAGTATTTCCGGAAGCAGCCTGCTGCCGGACCCGTACATGGTATCTGCTGCCACTGCGGGCTTATATTCTAAAATAAGGTCAGTGTCAACCAGTTCCAGCAACTTATCCACATAGGAGTGAAAGTCGCTGACAGTTACTAATTCTGCCCTGTCCCGGTGGTTTAAGCTTTCGGCACCATTGTCCAGCTGGCCTATATGCTTCTCAATACTCCCGGTGATCTGTTCATCAGCCGGTCCGGCATAATGAGGGATAAATTTTATTCCATTATATCGGGGAGGGTTGTGGCTAGCAGTAAACATTAAAGCTCCGTCCAAATCCAGCTGTCTGACCATAAAGGCAGTCACCGGTGTGGGCACTGATTCAGAAGATAAAAAAACTTTTATACCTTCATCAGCAATTATACCGGCAGCTTTTTGGGCGAAATCTTCAGATAAAAATCGATTGTCATAGCCTATAAATATCCCTTTATGTCCGGAATTTTGACTTTTTAGATGCCTGCAGATTGCCCTGGTTACCAGGCCTACATTATCGAAAGTGAAATCCTGAGCAATAACCGATCTCCAACCGTCGGTGCCAAATTTTATGCTACTGTTCATGAGCTCCCTTAAAATTATGCTTAAATAAATGGTCGGGACGAGAGGATTTGAACCTCCGACCCCCAGTACCCCATACTGGTGCGCTAGCCAAACTGCGCCACGTCCCGAAAATTTATAATTATTCTAGAATATATAAGTTTAATAGTAAAGTAAAACCAAATTTTAAAACTGCTCAATTTCAGGTTTAAACTTTCTATTCATCAAACTAAAAACGCTGTCTTTGGGGTCAGCACCCCGGTAGAGTATATTATAAATACAGAGAGTTATGGGAACATCTATTTTCATCTGCCTGGATAACCGGTACACAACTTTGGCAGTGTTATAGCCCTCGGCAACCATATACATCTGCTTTCGTACCAGATCGGGTTTATTTCCCTCTGCTATTTTTTGTCCCAACAGCCTATTCCTGCTGCTGGAGTTAAAACAGGTGGTAATAAGGTCACCCATCCCGGAAATTCCAGAAAAAGTAAGAGCCCTGGCACCCATTTTTATCCCAAACCTGGTAATCTCATAAAGACCCCGGGTAACCAGGGCGGCCTTGGTATTGGTACCATATCCCAGTCCGTCTGAAATGCCGGCGGAAATGGCAATAATGTTTTTAACCGCAGCCCCTATTTCCACCCCGATAAGGTCCTGGTTGGTATATATCCTGAAATAATCTGTTGAAAACTTTGACTGCAGCCAGCCGGTAAGTTTTTGGTTGGGTGAAGCAAGGGTAGATACGCTGGGAAGTTTCTTTGCAATTTCTGAAGATATATTCGGTCCGGACAGGCAGGCAATAGCTGATTTTAATCTAACCGGAAGAGTCTGGCCCATTACTTCCGACAACCTCAGATTGGTATCCAGCTCAAAACCTTTAGCCACATTTACCACTGCCCTTAAATTTCTCTGCCGGTCCAGGCAATCATAGAACAGCTTTACAGAAGATCTGAGAGCATGTGAGGGCACTGCAAAAATTACCACATCTATAGTCTGTTTAAAGTTGTCAATATCATGAAAAGCAGTTACATTGGAGGGCAGCTGGAGGTCGGGGGCATACCGGGAATTTTTACCTTCCTTTAATATCTGGTTTAAGGTTTCCTTATTTCTTACCCATAGCCAGATATCATGACCTTTTTCTGCCAGCACTACCGAGAGAGTAGTACCCCAGCTTCCAGCTCCCACAATTAAAATGTTTAACCTGTCTCTGTTTGCTGTATTCAATGTTTAGACCTGATAATAATGGGGGTTCCAATAAAACCAAAAATTTCCCTTATATGATTTTCTATATATCTTTTTATATTAGTTTTTTTATTGATATTGATATTAGAAAAAACAAAAAACACCGGCGGGGCCTCCCTGACCTGTCTTATAAACTTAATCTTGAATTTCTTACCCTTTGAATATATGGTGCTTTCAGGGTCCAGGCCCTTAAACAGCTTCATCAGTTTATTCTCGGCTATCCTTCTTTGCCGTTCTTCCATCAACAGGTCAATGGTATCTATAATATCTTTCATTCCCTTTTTGTTTAAAGCACTGACTTTCAGGAAAGGTATATAAGAAGCAAAATCAAGTTTTTTATCCAGATCAGTTATAAGCTTCTTTAACTGCTGGTCATCTATAATATCAATTTTGTTAATGACAATGCAGATGCTAACCCCCTTCTCTATACAGGAATTAACTATCTTAATATCCTGCTTGCTGGCACCATTTTCAGCATCAATAAGTACCAGGCTGATATCAGAGTTTTCAATAGCCCTGATACTTCTCAGTTTACTGTAATATTCCAGATCTTCCTGGTTTAATTTACTCTTCTTTATTCCGGCGGTGTCAATAAATTTATACTGGCTGTCGCCAATGGCAATAATGCTGTCAATGCTGTCCCTGGTAGTGCCTTCCACCTGGTCCACTATGGCTCTTTCCTGTCCTATTATGCTGTTAAACAGGGTTGATTTACCTACATTGGGCTTGCCCAGTATGGATATACGGGGAATATTATCTTCGCATATTACCTCTTGCCTGTCCGGATAGAATTTCAGTATGGCCTCCACTGCCTCATCCAGTAAATCTCCTATTCCTATCCCCTGTATGGCTGAAACCTTAAAGGGGTATCCAAATCCAAACTTCAGGTAATCTTCAGTAAAATATGAACCCTGAGGATTATCCCATTTACTGGCCACCATAATTATTGTTTTTCCGGATTTTCTTAAAATCTGGGCAATTTCCTGATCCAGGGCAGATACTGGCTGGGTTATATCTACCACAAACATTATTATATTGGCTTCATCTATAGCCTGCTTGGTCTGTACATATATTTGAAGGGCCAGTTTTTGTTTGGACCCAGGGTCAATTCCTCCGGTATCCATGATATAAAAACTTACTCCATTCCAGTCTGTAGAATAGTATTTCCTGTCCCTGGTTATCATGGGTTGATGGGATATTATAGCATCCCGGGTCTGGCAGATACGATTAATTAAAGTGGATTTTCCTGCATTCGGCTTACCCACCACTGCAATTTTAGGTATATTTTTATCCATATTTATGTAATACTCCTGTTAATTTATTAGCATTTTCTTCAATACTTATTAGTTTAGCATTAATACCCAAAATATGCTCTTTCTTATAGCCATCCAATGTCAGGCCGTCCTGGTTAAAAATACAATCAGATATAATTATCCGGGAATAATTTTTAAAATCAATGGTTTTTAATTCCTTTAAAATATCGCTGCCGCTCAATAATCCTGTAGCCTTGATGGTGGTACCAAAAAAATTATTCTTTACCGTTAGCAGTTTAAAACCTGAATCATATCCCAGTTCCAGGGCAAGCTGCTTGTAAACATAGCTGCCGTATTCAGAGGTAACCAGCAGCATACCGGCCCCATATTTCCCCTTTACCTCTTTTTTAAAGGCATGTATGAATTCTCTGCTCTTGCCTACCCCGTTATTTATCTGGCAGAAATCATAATATGACCGGTACCCGGGGAAACCCCGGCGGGCAATTATATAGAACTCATCAGAAAGAAAAACCCGGTGGTAACTTTTATGCTGCTGGTTAAAATTATCTACCAGCCCTATGGTTTCTGTCGCCAAACTGTAATCCACAGACATAAGCCGGGGGTTATGATTAAATCTGGTAAGCCCTACTGGAACTATGCCTATAGATTTTACACTTCTGTAACCGGATATCAGTTCCTCCAGGGTTTCAATAAGAGCGTTTCCATCATTTATATGGGGACATAGTACTACCTGGACATGCATATCTATTGAATTTTTACCCAGAGTTTTAAAATTTTGAAGCCCGGTTAAATGATTGTCGGTGCCAAAAATTAATTTTCTTATTTTATGGTTAAGACTATGCACCGACAGGTATAAAGGCTCCAGCCGTGAAGCAATAATTTTTTTTATATCTGCCTGACTAAGGTTGGAAAGGGTTATAAAGTTGCCGTACATATAGGAAAGCAGGAAATCATCATCTTTTACATAAAGGGTTTTACGCAGTCCCCGGGGAAGTTGGTTTACAAAACAGAATATGCATCGGTTATTACAGGTTCTAATCTTCTCCATCTAGCAGGCCTCAAGAAATTTTTTAACCTCTAATATATGGTCATGGGGAGTAGAAGCTCCTCCACTCAAGCCTACTTTTTTAACCCCTTTTAGCCACTTTTTATCAATTTCTTTGTAGCTCTGTATATGTCTGGTATTGGGATTAACTTCCCTGGCAATATCAGCAAGATGGGTGGTATTTGCAGAATTTTTCCCTCCCACTATAAGCATTAGATCAACTCCGGCCGCAAGTTTCCTGGCTTCCTGCTGACGGCGTTTGGTGGTATTGCATATAGTATTTATCACTTTTAGCTGCTGGGCAAAATCCAGCAGCGGATCCACAATTTCCTTTAATTTTTCCAGGGTCTGGGTGGTTTGGACAATTACCCCTATTTTTTTTCGACTGGAAGGAATCCGCGCAAGATCTGCCTTGGTCTGGGCCACAATAATTTTATCAGATTCAACCTGTTCTTTAATGCCTGTTACTTCAGGGTGATCCCTGGTCCCCACCAGCACCACAAAATACCCCTGATTACTTAAATCTTTTGCTTTCTGCTGTGCTGTTTTTACAAAAGGACAGGTGGCATCTACAGTGGAAATGCCCTTTTCATTTAGTTTTTTTATGGCAGAAGGAGGCAGCCCATGTGACCTTATAACTACCAGACTGCCCTCAGGTATCTGTTCGATATTGCTTACCGAATGGATACCCTTCCGGTCCAGTTCCTCTACCACTATAGGATTGTGTATGATTTGCCCCAGAGTAAAAACTTTTCTTGGTTCATTTTTAAGGGTATCTTCAGCCATAGACAGGGCCCTTTTTACTCCAAAACAATATCCTGCCAAATCAGCGATCTCAATCTTCATTTATTTCCTTCAGTAATTTTTTAATAGAATCCATAACCTGGTCCACTATTACCTGACTGGCCTGTTTGCGGCCATATTCCTGTTTTATGCCTTTAACATCAATCAAATCACCAGCAATCATTTTTATCTGTGGAAAAAAAAGTCTCTTATGGGGTTTCTGGATAATTTTA
This sequence comes from Actinomycetes bacterium, assembly GCA_022396035.1. NCBI lineage: Bacteria > Bacillati > Actinomycetota > Actinomycetes > Actinomycetes bacterium. Next base: position 57,076 of record JAIOXO010000009.1, read on the forward strand.
TTGGCCCCGGCTATAGCCAGCGGTATTATGGGAGCATCAGACATAACAGCCAGCATTCCTACCCCTCTTTTACCCTCTTTAACCTGACCATCCACCGATCTTGTGCCTTCCGGAAACAGACCCAGTGCCTGCCCGTCTTCCAGTATCTTTAAGGAAGTTCTTATGCTGCTGGTATCCCCGGAAGTGCGGTTAACCGGAAAAGAATTAAAAAAGGTAACCAGTCGTGCCAAAAACCGGTTACTGAATAATTCTCTTTTGGCCATAAAATAAACGTACCTGCCTATATTTGACCCTATTACTAACGGATCGATGTAGCTGATATGGTTTGAACAGATTAAAAGCTTGCCGTTAAGTGGTATCTTTTCAAAATTACACTTTTTTACCCTGAAAGGAAGCCTGAAAAACCATTTTATAAAAAACAAAACGAAAATATAGAAGAATCTGTATAACTTTCCATGCTTAGTTCTTAACATTTACTCTTTCCCGGTACAGCTGCTTAATATTATCTACAACCTCCCTTATGCTCATGCCGGTAGTGTCCATGGTTATCCCCCCCTCGGGAACCATCAAGGGGCTATCTTTACGGTTACTGTCAATATTATCCCTGCTCCTGATTTCTTTTTCTATATGATATTTATCCGCTTTTTCTCCCTTTTTGGATATTTGGAGTAATCTTCTTTTAATCCTTTCTTCCAGGCTGGCGGTCAAAAATATCTTTAATGAAGCCTGGGGAAAAACCACGCTTCCGGTATCTCTTCCCTCTAAAACTGCCTGTCCCCGGGAAGCCGTTTCCCTCTGAAGTTTTACCAGGTACCTTCTCACTGCTGAAAGCTTGGAAACAATTGATACTGCTCCCCCTACCTGCTTGCTCCTGATATCTTCAGTTACATCGCGGCCGTCAATGGTTACTGACGTATATTTGAATTCATCAGCTACAGAATTATCAAGTTGAAGGTCAACTCCTTCCAGCAGCTTAACTATGTTTACTTCGTCATTTAGATCTATACCATTTTCTATTGCCAGCAGGGTGGCTGCTCTGTACATTGCTCCTGTATCTATATATTTTAACTTAAGCTCTTTGGCCAGAAGTTTAGCTATCGTACTTTTTCCGCTTCCAGCAGGCCCGTCAATGGTTATTATATTATTGTCCACATCAAACCTCACCTTTTATGTTTGTTTAATTTATCAAAAAAATTAGGAAAAGAAGTGTTTATGCATCCGGTATCATCAATTACCGCCCCCTGTTTACCCAGAAGAGAAAGTATGGCACAGGACATGGCAATTCGATGGTCGCCAAAACTTTTAAGCCGTGCATAAGAAGGCCTAAAATCCGGGTCTCCCTTTATGGTAAGGCCATCCGGCTCCTGGCTTATATCTACACCCATTTTCAGAAATTGACTGTATATAGCATTAATCCTATCGCTTTCCTTATGCCTTAACTCCCCTGCCCCGGTTATAACTGTCTTGCCCCTGGCTTTTGAGACTGCTACGCATAGTATGGGTATTTCATCAATAATATTGGGAACATTCTTCTTATCTATAGGAATGGCCTGCAGCTTGCTGGAAAAAACTTCAATGTCTGCTACCGGTTCGTTATTAAGGATTCTCTTATTTTTTATCCTGATATCTGCGCCCATATCCATAAGTATCTTTAGAAAATAGCTTCTGGTCTGGTTGATACCGATATCTCTAAGGGTTACGTGGGAATCATCCAGTATGAGGCAGGCTACTATAAAATAAGCAGCCGAAGAAATATCGCCAGGTACAAAGATATCCTTTCCCCTGATCCGGCTGCCGGAATTAATTTCAGAGTATTGCCCGTCAAATTTAATATCGGCGCCAAAATACTGCAGCATTCTTTCGGTATGATCTCTGGATACCGCCGGTTGGCTTATTTTGGTAGTCCCTTTACAGTTTAGGGCCGCTATAAGCAAGCAGGACTTAACCTGGGCGCTGGCCACGGAAATATTGAACTGCTTGGCCATCAATTTCTTGCCACCCAGTATAACCAGGGGAGCAAACCGATTGTTATCCCGCCCATAAATGGCCGCTCCCATTTGCCGCAGGGGTTCAATTATTCTATCCATGGGCCTGCGGTTTATGGAGCTGTCACCACTTAAAACTGACATGAAGGGCGCTGCTGCCAGCAGACCGCTGATAAGCCTGATAGTAGTACCTGAATTTCCTACATACAGAATATCATCGGGCTCACTCAGCCCGTCCATTCCCCTGCCGTATACGGTAATGGATTGATTTTCAATTATTATCTTAATCTGTAATTTTTTTAAAACCTCCAGGGTACTCAGGCAGTCTTCAGAAAAAAGGAAGTTTTTTATTATTACCTTCTGGCTGGTCATGGCCGACAGGATGGCGCTTCTATGGGAAATAGACTTATCGCCGGGGATTTCTATAGTGCCTGTAATTTTTTCAGCTCCCTTGATCTCCATTTTATTCCCCGATAACCTTTTTTACAGTTGCCTGAAATCCCTTACGGGCCAATGCCTTCTTGGCTATATTGCCTGCACCCGAACCCTGTACCAGTACTTTCAATATACCACCGCCGCTATATTCGGTAGAATGGAATATGGAAATATCTTCTATATTTATTCCGCTCGAACTTATAGCCAGGGTAATATCACTCAATATACCCGGGGTATCTGTCATGGCTATCCTTACTTCATAAAGGTTGGAGATATCCTTTTCCACATACTTGGGCAGGTTCATTCTGGCCTCTTTGGCCTTAAGGTAATGATGTTTTATGTATTCGGAGCTATTTTCAGAAAGGCTGGTCTTAAAATTTTTCAAATAATTTATGTATCCATCAATGACATTAATTATTTCTTCCTTGTTTTCCATGGTTATATCAACCCACATTTTAGGATTTGAGGCAGCAATCCTGGTCATATCCCGGAAACCCCCTGCACATAATTTAAACAGGTTTTTTAGTTTTTTCTGTTCATCATCAATAAAATCAACCAGGTTTGCTGAAAGAACATGGGGCATATGGCTTATAAGGGCTACAATTTTATCATGCTCCTGGGGAGAAATGGTTATGACCTTGGAGCCCATCCGGGTAAACAGCGAATGCAGGGCCAACAATGGCTTGGTGGCAGTTTTATCGGTGGGAGTAAGCACATAGAAAGCATTTCTGAACAGATCCGGGGTTGCACTTAGCACTCCTTCATTTTCGGAACCGGCCATAGGGTGTCCCCCTATAAATACCACATTGTCCGGCAGTATCTTCTGCATCTGCTCCACAATCTTTTTTTTAGCACTTCCCACATCGGTCAGTATTGCTCCTGGCTTAAGCTTATCCTTTATACTGCCGGCAACATTGATAATCTCACTAATGGGTGTGGCTATTATTACCAGATCAGCATCTTTTACTGCATCCTCTATACTGCTGGAAACCGAATCTATTATATTTCTGTATTTAGCTATATTCATGGAATCCAGACTGGAATCAAATCCTTTAATCTGAAAACCGTTATTTAAGTTTTTTAAAGAAAGAGCCAGTGAACCACCGATAAGACCCAGGCCTATTACGCATATGTTTTTTATATCCTTCATGATGACCTTTAGTAAATGATTGAATTTCTTTAATAGATTAACCATTATACTTTTTAAGCCAAAAAAAATAAACAACCTGGACAAATTTATAT